>NZ_JBYTEP010000011.1:0-90636 GCF_058792015.1 Cellulomonas sp. EB106-03-03-XG116 | reverse complement strand
ACGTACCCCTCCCCCCCCCCCCCCCCCCCCCCCCCCCCCCCCCCCCTTCCACTCAGGGCGGCAGCGGCGGGGCGACCCAGATGGGACCGCGAGAGGCGAGAGGTCAGCGCCCCGCGGCGTAGCCCTGCATGCCGCGCGGGTTGGCGCCCGCGTGCAGCATCCCGTCCGGCCGGACGCCCGCGGCGCTGACCCGGCCGAGGCTCCACGGCCCCGCGTCCCGCACGACGTGCCCGCGCCGCCCGAGGTCGGCCAGCACGTCCGCGCCGAGCCGGGACTCGGCCTCGACGCCGCGCCGGGTGCTGGTGCGCGGGTGGAACGACGACGGCACGTGCGTGGAGTGCCACCCCGGCGCGTCGATCGCCGCCTGCAGGTCGAGCCCGCCGATCAGGTGGTGCAGCAGGAACGGGACCGTCCACTGGTCCTGCTGGTCGCCGCCGGGGGTGCCGAACGCGAAGCCGCCGCCGTCCCGCAGCACCAGTCCCGGGCTCAGCGTCGTCCGCGGCCGGCGGCCCGGCGCGAGCGACGACGGCAGCCCGGGCTCGAGCCAGAACATCTGCGCACGGGTCGGCAGGCCGAACCCGAGGCCCGGAACGACCGGCGAGCTCTGCAGCCAGCCGCCCGACGGCGTGGCCGACACCATGTTCCCCCAGCGGTCGACGACGTCGACGTGGCAGGTGTCGCCCCGGGTCTCCCCGGACGGGCGGACGTCGAGCGCCGGCCCGTCGACGGCGGCCGCGCCCGTCGGCCCCGGCCCGCGCTCCGGCCCGCGCGTCGGCTCGCCCGTCCCCAGCGCCGGCCCGTCCGCGGCGTCCTCGTACCGCCCCGGCCACACCGGCACCCCGTCCGGGCCGGCCACCGGCTCCCCGAACAGCCGGGCCAGCCGCGGCGCGCGCCCGCCGGGCGACCCCGGGCGCACCCCGTCGGACGCCGTCGGCCCGACCAGCCGCGCCCGCTCCGCCGCGTACGACCGGGACAGCAGGGCCTCGATCGGCACGTCCCCGTCGGCCGGGTCGCCGTACCAGGCCTCCCGGTCGGCGAACGCCAGGTCGGTCACCTCCAGCGCGGTGTGCACCAGCTCCGCCGACCCGAGGTCCGCGTCGGCGACGCCGAGCTCCTCCAGCATCCGCAGCTGCTGCAGCAGCACCGGCCCCTGGCCCCACGCCGCGGTCTTGTGCACCTGCACGCCCGCGAAGTCGACGGCGACGGTCGGCTCCTCGGTGGCCCGCCACGCCGCGAGGTCGGCCGCCGTCAGGAGCCCCGCGTGCGCCGATCCGGACGAGTCGAGGACCGGCTCCCGGACGAACGCGGCCATCGCCTCCGCGACGAACCCCTCGTAGAACGCCCGCCGCGCCGCGTCGATCTGCGCCAGCCGGTCCGCGCCCGCGGCGCGCGCCTCGGCGAGCACCCGCTCGTAGGTGTCGGCCAGCGCCGGGTTCCGGAACCGGGCGCCGGCCTCGGGCGCGGCGCCGCCGGGCAGGTACACCTCGGCGGACGTCGGCCAGTGCTCGGCGAACAGCCGCTCGACCGTCCGGATCGTCCGCACGGCCGCCGGCACCAGCGGGTAGCCGTCGCGGGCGTAGCCGATCGCCGGGGAGAGCACGTCGGCCAGCGGCAGGGTGCCGTACCGCGCGAGCAGGTCGAGCCACGCGCCGAACGCCCCGGGCACGACCGCGGCGAGGTGCCCGGTGCCCGGGACGACGTCGAGCCCCTGGTCGGTGTACGCCTCGATCGTCGCAGCCGCCGGCGCCGTGCCCTGGCCGCAGACGACGAACGTGTGCCCGTCCGCGGCCCGATGCCCGATGATCGGCGCGTCGCCGCCCGGGCCGTTCAGGTGCGGCTCGACCACCTGCAGCGTGAACCCGGCCGCCGCGGCCGCGTCGAACGCGTTGCCGCCCCGCTCGAGCACGGACTGCCCCACGGCGCTGGCGAGCCAGTGCGTCGAGGCGACCATGCCGTGCGTGCCGACGAGCTCGGGGCGGGTGGTGAACACGGGCGGCTCCTGGTGGCGCGGTCGGGGCGGGGCGCCGCCCACGGTACGACGGGCGGCCGCCGCTCACCGCCGCGCCGCGAGGGGTCCGCCCCGCACCCCCGCCCCGGGACGTGTCGGAGGCCGTCGGTACCGTCGGACGCACGACCCCGGTCGACGACCGGGTGGGCACGTGCGGGCACGGCGGCGAGGGGGACGCGATGAGGTTCGGCATCGTCGGGACGTTCGGCACGGTCGACCAGCTCGTGGGGCTGGCGGCCGAGGCGGAGGACGCGGGCTGGGACGGCTACTTCACGTGGGACGGGGTCGACATCGGGGTCGACGGCGACGTGTGGGACCCGTGGGCGGTGCTGGCGGCCGCCGCCGTCCGCACCGAGCGGATCACGCTGGGCGCGCTGGTGTTCGCGCTGCCGCGGCGCCGGCCGTGGGTCGTCGCGCGGCAGGCGCTGACGGTCGACCACCTCTCGGGCGGCCGCCTCGTGATCCCCGCGGGCCTGGGCGTGCCGGTCGACCGCGCGTTCGCGGGCGTCGAGGGCGAGCTCACGAGCACGCGCGAGCGCGCCGAGCTCCTCGACGACCACCTCGCGATCCTCGACCTGGCGTTCGGCGGGGAGACGTTCTCCTACCAGGGCACGCACCACCACGTCACCGACCTGCGGTTCCGGCCCCGGCCGGTGCAGCGCCCGCGCGTGCCGATCTGGGTGGTCGGCGCCTACCCCAGCGAGCGGTCCATGGGGCGGGCGGTGCGGTACGACGGCCTGGTCCCGCAGCTGCGCGGCGACCGCGCGATGGACGAGCTCGGCCCCGCGGAGGTCGCGGAGATCGCCGCGTGGGTGCGCGAGCACCGGGCCCCCGACGCCGGTCCCTACGAGATCGTCCTGCAGGGGGTCCTGCCCGCGGACCCCGCCGAGGCGCAGGACCACGCGGCGGCGCTCGCCGAGGCGGGGGCGACGTGGTTCGTCGAGTCGCGCTGGGAGGGGCCGGGCTCGACGTACGAGGCGCTCGCGGAGCGGGTCCGCCAGGGCGTCCCGCGGGGCTGACCCGGCGGCGGGCGGCGGCGGAGACCTCGGTCTGGTCGACGCCGGCGCGCGGGCACCCGCCCCGGGGCGGCCTCGCGCGACCCCGACGACGCGTCACCGTCGGGCCGGCACGCCCTCCGCCGCCCGCGCCGCCACCTCGGCCACCCGGGCCGCCCGCGTCTCGGGGCGCCGGGCGTCGACCAGCCACCGCAGCATCACCTTGCGCGTGCTCGCCGGGAACCCGTCCCAGTGCGTCCGGGCCCCCGGCAGCGGCTCGAGCGCGGCGGCGAGGTCCGGCGGCACGACCAGGTCCTCGACGTCGTCCAGCAGCGTCCACGAGCCGTCCGCCCGCGCGGCGGCCACGACGGCGGCCCCGGCCGGGCCCATCCGACCGGCGGCCTCGAGCCGGGCCACCCGCTCCTTGCTCAGCCGGGACCAGCCGCTGCCGCGGCGCCGGGGCGCGAACCACTGCCGGGTGCTGTCCGGGTCGGGTGCCCAGGCCTGGCCGTCTATCCAGCCGACGGCCAGCGCCTCCGCGACCATCTCCTCGTAGCCGAACGTCGGCCGGCCCGACCCGGGCTTCCACCGCACCAGCCACACGCCGTCCGAGGTGGCGTGGTGCTCCGCGAGCCAGGCGCGCCAGTCCTCGACGGTCTCGGCGTGGAACCGCGGCCGGTCCGCGAGCGACGCCATCGCCCGTGCTCCTGGTTCCGTCGTCGGGGTCAGTGCCCGCCGGCGGGGGCGGGCAGGTCGTCGGCGGGGTCGGGCGCCTCGCCCTTGCCGACCCGCGAGTGCCGGTACGAGTACACGGCGTAGATCACGAGGCCGACGGCCAGCCAGGCCGCGAACCGGACCCAGGTGAGCACCGTCAGGTTGGTCATCAGCCACAGGCAGGCGACGCCGGCCAGGATCGGCAGCACCGGCGACCACGGCACCCGGAACCCGCGCTTCAGGTCGGGGCGGGTGCGGCGCAGGATCGGGATGCCGAAGCTCACCAGCACGAACGCCGACAGCGTGCCGATGTTGATCATCTCCTCCAGGCGCTCGACCTCGGAGAGGCCGGCGATGAGGGCGACGATGATGCCGACGCCGACCTGCAGCCGGATCGGGGTCTTGTACCGGTGCGAGGTGCGGGAGATGCCGCGGGGGAGCAGGCCGTCGCGGCTCATCGCGAACACGATCCGGGTGAGGCCGAGCAGCAGCACCATGATCACGGACGTCAGCCCGATGAGGATGCCGATCGAGATCACCTTGCCCGCCCAGTCGGCGCCGACCAGCACGAACGCGGTCGTCAGCGAGGGCGAGTCGGACGCGGCGAGGTCGGTGTAGGACACCATGCCGGTGACGACGACGGTGACCAGGATGTAGAGCACGGTGACGATCGCCAGGCCGCCCAGGACGCCGCGGGGCACCGCGCGCTGCGGGTTCTTCGTCTCCTCGGCGGTGGTCGCCACGACGTCGAAGCCGATGAACGCGAAGAACACCAGGGCCGCGCCGGACAGGATGCCCATGACGCCGTACTGCGACGGGTCGAAGCCGGACAGGAAGCCGAACAGCGGCTGCTCCAGGCCGGACGCCGACTCCGCGGGCTGCGACGGCGGGATGAACGGCGAGTAGTTCTCGGCGCGCACGTAGAAGAACCCGGCGACGATGACGAACAGCGTGATCGCGACCTTGATGATCGTGAAGATGCTGTTCACGCGCGTGCTGAGCTTGGTGCCGACGGCGAGCAGCGCGGTGAACACCGCGACGACCAGCACCGGGCCCCAGTCGAGGTCGACCGGCCCGAGCTCGAGCGTGGTCGGCACGTCGATGCCGAACAGGCCGAACGCGTCCGACAGGTACACACCCCAGAACTTCGCGATGACGGCCGCGGCCAGCAGCATCTCGAGGATCAGGTCCCAGCCGATGATCCACGCGACGAGCTCGCCCGCGGTGGCGTAGGAGAACGTGTACGCCGACCCGGCGACGGGCAGCGTGGAGGCGAACTCGGCGTAGCACATGATCGCCAGCGCGCAGACGACCGAGGCGATGAGGAACGAGATGATCACGCCCGGGCCGGCGTAGTTCGCGGCCGCGGTCGCGCCCACCGAGAAGATGCCCGCGCCGACCGCGACGGCGACGCCGAGGACCGCGAGGTCCCAGGCCGTGAGCGAGCGCTTGAGGGACCGGTCCGGGTCCTCGACCGACGCCAGCGAGTCCTCGACAGACTTGCGGCGCAGCACGCTGCGGTTGCTGATGGCCACGACGGACCCCCTCGGACGACGGCAGGACGCGGGCGAGCATGCCGAAGCCTGTGCTTCCTCGCACGGCGGGGTCCGGTGGATGAGACCGGATCCGGCGACCCGTCAGATCCCGCCCGGGAAGCCTAGTTGCCGCCAGGCCTCGTAGACAGCCGTGGACGCCGCGTTGGTGAGGTTGAGCGACCGGCGGCCGGGCTGCATGGGGATGCGCAGCAGGTCCGTCACCGCCGGGTGCTGCAGCGCCTCGGGCGGCAGGCCGGTCGGCTCGGGGCCGAACATCAGCACGTCCCCGTCCCGGTACTCCACGTCGGTGTACCGGCGCTCGGTGTGCGTGGTGAACGCGAACACCCGCGACCCGGCGAGGGCGGCCGTGCAGGCGTCGAGGTCGGGGTGCACGACCACGTGCGCGAGGTCGTGGTAGTCGAGGCCGGCCCGCTTGAGCCGGGGCTCGTCCATGACGAAGCCGAGCGGCTCGACGAGGTGCAGCGTCGCCCCGGTGGCGGCGGCCAGGCGGATGGCGTTGCCGGTGTTGCCGGGGATGCGGGGCTCGAAGAACACGACGTGCAGCACGCCGGTGATCCTCTCACCGGTCGCGCGGGGGTCCACGCCCGGGTCCGCGACCTGCGTGGACGTCGGTGGCGGGGGCTAGCGTGGGGGCGTGGGGCGAGCGCCCCGCAGCCCCGAGAGGACGACGATGCCGACGATCCCTGTCTACCGTGCCGCCGACGACCGGTACGACGCGATGCCCTACCGCCGCACCGGGCGCAGCGGGCTCGACCTGCCCGCCCTGTCCCTGGGCCTGTGGCACAACTTCGGCGACGTGAACCCGCTGGAGACCCAGCGCGCGGTGCTCCGCCGGGCGTTCGACCTCGGCATCACGCACTTCGACCTCGCGAACAACTACGGCCCGCCGTACGGCTCCGCGGAGGAGAACTTCGGCCGGCACCTCGTGCAGGACCTCGGCCCGTACCGCGACGAGCTCGTCATCTCGTCCAAGGCCGGCTACGACATGTGGCCCGGCCCGTACGGCGACGGCGGCTCGCGCAAGTACCTGCTCTCGTCGCTCGACCAGTCGCTGCGCCGGCTCGGCCTGGACTACGTCGACGTCTTCTACTCGCACCGGCCGGACCCCTCCGTGCCGCTCGAGGAGACGATGGGCGCGCTGCACACCGCGGTGACCAGCGGCAAGGCGCTGTACGCGGGCATCTCGAACTACTCGCCGTCGGCCACCCGCGAGGCCGCGCGGATCCTCGCCGACCTCGGCACCCCGCTGCTCATCCACCAGCCGTCGTACTCGATGTTCAACCGGCACGTCGAGCAGGTCGCCGAGGGGGAGACCGAGTCGCTGCTGGACGCCGTCGGCGACCTCGGCATCGGGATGATCGTGTTCTCCCCGCTCGCCCAGGGGCTGCTCACCGGGCGGTACCTGTCGGGCGACGTGCCGGCGGACTCGCGGGCCGCGACCAGCCGGTTCCTGTCGCCCGAGCAGATCGGCGACACCTACCTGGCGCGGGCGCGGGCCCTGAACGGCATCGCGGAGGCGCGGGGCCAGTCGCTCGCGCAGCTCGCGCTCTCCTGGGTGCTGCGCGACCAGCGGGTCACGTCGGCGCTGATCGGGGCGTCGTCGGTGGCGCAGCTGGAGGACAACGTCGCCGCGCTCCGGGCCGAGCCGCTCACGGCGGAGGAGATCGCGGCGATCGAGCCGCACGCCGTGGACGGGACCGCCCGCCGGTGACGCCGAGCGCGGCCGGGGCCGGGGCTGCCGGGCGGCTGGTGCCGGTCGTGCTGCTGCACGGGCTCACCGACGCGTCGACCTGCTGGCCGACCGTGCTGCCGCGGTACGCGCGCGACGGCCGGCGGGTCGTCGCGCTCGACGCGCGCGGCCACGGCGGCACGCCGCTGCCCGACGAGCCGTTCACGGTCGCCGCGCTGGCCGCCGACGCCGCCGAGGCGCTGCGGGCGCTCGACCTCGGGCCGGCGCTCGTCGTCGGCCACTCGATGGGCGGGGTGACGGCGGAGGAGCTGGCGCTGGCCGCGCCCGAGCTCGTCGCCGGCCTGGTGCTCGAGGACCCGGCATGGGTGGCGGCGGACGCCGAGGGCGCGGACGCGCCGGGAGCGGACGCGTCGGTGGTCGGCGTCGCGGCGGCGGGCGGTGCGGCGGGGCGGGGCCCGGGCGGTGTCCCGGACTGGCTCGCCCCGGCGATCGCCGCCGTCCAGGGCCGCACCGTCGAGCAGATCGCCGCGCGCGGCCGGCTCGACAACCCCCGGTGGTCGGAGGAGGAGGTCCTCGGCTGGGCCGAGGCGAAGGCCCGGGTCGACCCGCGGCTCGCCGAGGTCCCGCACGACTGGCTCGGCCGGGACTGGGTCGAGGCGCTCGCGGACGTGCGGGTGCCGGTCACGCTGCTGACCGCGGGGCCGGGGCTCGGCGTCGTCACGCAGCGTCAGGCAGCACGGGCGGCGGAGGTCCTGGGCGACCGACTCACGCACGTGCCGTTCCCGGAGGCCGGCCACAACATCCGCCGCGAGGCCACGGCGGCGTACCTGGCGGCCCTGGACGCCGCGATCGCCCGCGCCGACGCCGGCCGCTGACCCGCGCGGGGCCGGGGGCCGCCGCGTCGGCCGCGGGGCCGCCCGGGCCGTCGGCGCCGCCCCACGACGTGCCGCGCCGCCCGAACCGGCCCTCGGCTCCCGTACGCCGTGCGCCCGCGCTCCCGTGCTCGCGCGCCGAGATAGGACCGTGCCGCCGAGATCGCACCTTCCAGGACCCTATCTCGGCGGCACGGTCCTATCTGGAAGCAGCGCTGGCGCCGAGGTCGGCGGTTCGGGCCGAGATCGGTGGTTGGAACGACCGATCTCGTGCGGAACCACCGATCTCGCGGACCCACGTGGCGCGCTGCGCCCGCCGGGCGCGGCCCGGCTTGAAGGCCGCGCCGGAGCGGGGGCCTCAGCGGGCCGCAGGCACCAGCCGCGGCGTCAGCCCAGGACGGCCGCGATCACCAGGAGCGACGGCACCGCCAGGACCGTCGTCACCAGGCCCGCGTCCCGGGCGAGCGCGGTGCCCTGCCGGTACTGGATCGCGTACACGAGCACGTTCTGCGCGGTCGGCAGCGCCGACACCACCGCGACGGCCAGCAGCGCGTCGCCCCGCAGGCCCAGCAGCGTCCCCAGCCCGATCGCGAGCGCCGGGTGCACCACGGCCCGCAGCACCGCGACCAGCGCGACGTCGCCCCGCGGCGCCTGCTCGCCGCCGACCCGCGGGACCGCGAGCGACATGCCGAACGTCAGGAGGGCGAGCGGCGGGGCTGCCGCGCCGAGCAGCTTGAGCGGCTGGAACACCACGGTCGGCAGCGAGAACGGCAGCGCGGCGAGGGCGATCCCGGTGAGCGTGCCGATGATGACCGGGTTCCGCAGCGTGCGGCGGAGCACGGAGCGCAGCGTCCCCAGGGCCCCGGCCGGCGCGGCCCCGGCGACCACCCCGTCGCGGGCCCGGCGGCGGGCGTCGAGCACCACCATCGCGATCGGTCCGAGCACGAGCTGCTGGTAGAGCGTCGGCGGGACCACGGACACCACGCTGCCGAGCAGGTAGGCGGTCAGCGGGATGCCGATGTTCCCGGCGTTGACGTACGACGAGGCGAGCACGCCGACGACGACGTCGCCCGAGGTCCGCCGCCGGATCAGCCCGAGCACGACCGCGGCGACCAGCGCCACGACCGTCGTGGTGGCGAAGGTGACCACCGCCGACCGCGACAGCAGCAGCCCCAGGTCCGCCCGGCCGATCGTCTCGATCAGCAGCGCGGGGGTCGCGACCGTGAACGCGGTGGCGGCGAGCACCCGCTGGGCGTTCTCGCCGAGCACCCCGGTGCGGCCCACGAACCAGCCCGCTGCGACGACGACCGCGATCGTGCCCAGCGCCGAGAGGACGGCGAGCATCAGGCGTCGGCGCCGCCCGCCGGTGCGTCGTCGTCCGCGAACAGCCCGACCGACGCCGCGTCGCGCGCGACCTCCTCGGCCGTCGGGGGCTCGCGGCCCTCCAGCGTCGCGATGACGCCGGGGCCGTACCGGTCGAGCTTGGCCGCGCCGACGCCCCCGATCCGGGACAGCGCGTCCAGGTCGGCGGGCCGGGCGGTCGCGATCTCGCGCAGGGTGGCGTCGTGGAACACGACGTAGGCGGGCACGCCCTGCTCCTTCGCCGCCGCGGCCCGCCAGGCGCGCAGCCGCTGGAACACCGCGGCCGCGTCGTCGCCGAGCTCGGCCGCCGCCTGCGCCGCCGCGGCCGCGCGCCCGCCCGACCCCGCGCCGGAGCCCGACCGGGACCGCGAGCGGGTCGTCCGCGTCTCCTCCCGCAGCGGCACCGGGCGGTCGCCGCGCAGCACCTCGGCGCTCGCCGGGGTCAGCCGGAGCGTGCCGTAGCCGTCGGCGTCCACCGCGAGCAGGCCCTGCGCGAGCAGCTGCCGCACGACCCCGCGCCACTGCGCGTCGGACAGGTCGGCGCCGAGGCCGAACGTCGACAGCTCGGTGTGGCCCAGCTGCTCGATCCGCGCGGTGCGCTTGCCGAGCAGGATGTCGACGAGGTGCCCGGCGCCGTAGTGCTGGTTCCGCTCGCGCTCCAGCCGGACGACGGTCGACAGCAGCTTCTGCGCGGGGACCGTGCCGTCCCACGTCGTCGGCGGCGACAGGCAGGTGTCGCAGTTGCCGCACGGCTCCGCGTCCTGGCCGAAGTACGCGAGCAGCTGGACCCGGCGGCAGGTGACCGTCTCGCACAGCGCGAGCATGGCGTCCAGGTGCGCGGACAGCCGGCGCCGGTGCTGGGCGTCGCCCTCGGAGGTGTCGATCATCCGCCGCTGCTGCACGACGTCCTGCAGCCCGTAGGCCAGCCACGCGGTCGACGGCAGCCCGTCACGACCGGCGCGGCCGGTCTCCTGGTAGTAGCCCTCGACGGACTTGGGCAGGTCGAGGTGCGCGACGAACCGGACGTCGGGCTTGTCGATGCCCATGCCGAACGCGATGGTCGCCACCATGACGAGGCCGTCCTCCCGCAGGAACCGGGACTGGTTCCGTGCGCGCACCTGGCGGTCGAGGCCCGCGTGGTACGGCAGCGCGGGCACGCCCTGGGACGACAGGAACTCGGCGGTCTGCTCGACGGAGTTCCGCGACAGGCAGTAGACGATCCCGGAGTCGCCCGCGTGCTCGGACCGGATGAGGTCGAGGAGCTGGTTCCGCGGGCTGGCCTTGGGCGCGATGCGGTACTGGATGTTCGGCCGGTCGAACGACGCGACGAACTGCCGGGCGTCGGTGAGCTCCAGGCGCTCGGCGATCTCGGTGCGGGTCGCCGCCGTGGCCGTCGCGGTCAGGGCGATGCGGGGGACGCCCGGCCAGCGCTCGTGCAGCACCGACAGGCCGAGGTAGTCCGGCCGGAAGTCGTGCCCCCACTGGGACACGCAGTGCGCCTCGTCGATCGCGAACAGGCTGATCGTCGCCCGGTCGAGCAGCGCCATGGTCTCCGGCACCCGCAGCCGCTCGGGGGCCAGGTAGAGCAGGTCCAGCTCGCCGTCCAGCAGCGCCCGCTCGACGTCCCGGCGCTGGCCGAGGTCCTGCGTCGAGTTGAGGAAGCCGGCTCGCACGCCGAGCGCCGACAGCGCGTCGACCTGGTCCTGCATGAGGGCGATGAGCGGCGAGACCACCACGCCGGTCCCGGCCCGGACGAGCGCCGGCACCTGGTAGCAGAGCGACTTGCCGCCGCCGGTCGGCATGAGGACGAGGGCGTCGCCCCCGCCGACCACGGTGTCGATGATGTCCGCCTGCTCGCCGCGGAACGCGTCGTAGCCCCAGACCTCCTGCAGCACCTCGAGGGGCGCGCGGCCGGTGGTCGCGTCGTGCGCCGGGTGCTCGACCGGGCGGGCGGCGGCGGGGTCGCCGTGCGCGGCGGCCGAGCGGTCGGCGGAGGGCGGTGCGGTGCGGGCGGAGCGGGCCGCGTCCCCGGAGCGGACCGCGGCCCCGGCGGGCCCGGACCCCCGCGTCGCGGGCCCGGGGTCGTAGGGCGGCTCCTCGGCCGGGTCGTACGGCGGCTCGTCCGGCAGCGGCCACTCGTCGTCCCATGCCTGCGTCACGCCGTCCACCCTAGCGGCGGGCACCCACCCTCCCCGCCCGTCGTCCACAGGGCCGGGAGCACCTCCGAGGGGTCGCCGCGCGCCGGCCCGCTCGGGCCCGGGCGACCTCCGTCACACGGGGTTGGCACCGCACAGCACCAGGTCTAGGGTGCCTGCGGGGCCTGACCGGCCCGACCCGCACGACGGCGAGGAGGTGGACGCGATGGACGACACCGCGAGTAGTCGGCATCCGTCGACGCCCGTCGTGCTGCGCGCGCGGGCCTGAGCCGCCCGGAGGGGCGCGAGGGTCCCGCGCGCCGAGGCCCGGCCGGCGTCGGCGGAGCACCGGCGCCGCCCGACGCGGCGCCCGCGCCGCCCCGATGCGGCGCATCGAACCCGTCACCGCCCCGCGCCGTGACGTCCCCGCCCGCCCGACGTCCGACCGCCCGGCCGCACCCCGCGCCGGACCGGCCCGCGTCGGCAGGCACCCGCCGACCGCGCCCGCCGCGGCCGCGACCGACCGTGCCGTGCCGCCCCCGGCGCGCGCCGCCTCCGCCCGAGGCGTCCCGCGCCGGCGACGGTGCCGCACCCCGGCCCGCGACCGCCCGGTGCCGCCCGGTCCGTGCGCCGCCCGGTGTGCGTCCCGAGCACGCGGCCGTGCCGGGGTGCCACGGGGACGCCCCGCCGCGGCCTCCCCACGAAGGAGCGCGCCATGACCCGCCACGCCCCCGTCCTCGCCCGCCGCCCCGACGGCCGCGACCAGACGCCGCTCGACCTGCACGACGTCGTCGCCGTCGGCAGCCGCCGCGCCGTCGAGGTCTGGCTCGAGCAGACCCCCGACCCCCGGCGCCGCGCCGACCAGCTCGCCGACCTGTCCGACGCGCAGGTCCGCGCGCTCGTCGGCCTGCTCGACCCCGCGACCGCCGACGACCTGCTCGGCACCCTCGACCCGCACGCCGCCGCCGAGGTGCTGCACGTCGTCCCGGCCCAGGTGGCGGCCGGGCTGGTCGACAGCCTCGACCCCGACGAGGCCGCCGAGCTGCTGCGCGCGCTGCCCGACGGCGAGCGTGCCGCGGTGCTCGGCGCGATGCGCGTCGTGCGGTCCGCCGTGGTGCGGGGGCTGCTGGCCTGGCCCGACGACTCGGCCGCGGCGCGGATGAACCCCGAGGTCGCCACGGTCCGCCCGACGATGACGGTCCGCGAGGCCGTCGACGCGCTGCGCGCCCAGCCCGAGGCCACCGCCGACAGCGCCGAGGTCTGGGTGACGAGCGAGCCGGTCGCGCCAGGCGGGCCCGCGCTGCTGGGCGTGGTGTCGTTCCGCGACCTCGTGCTGGCCGCGCCCGAGCTGCTGATCGCCGACCTCATGCGCGAGGACGTCGTGACCGTCGAGCCGACCGCCGACCAGGAGCGCGCGGCCCGGCTGCTCCAGGACCACCACCTCGCGGTGCTCCCCGTGGTCGCGGACGGGCAGCTGCTGGGCGTCCTCACCGGCGACGACGTCGCGGACATCGTCGAGGAGGAGGCCACCGAGGACGCGGTGCGCCAGGGCGGCGCCGCGCCGATGGACGTGCCGTACCTGCGGGCGTCGCCGTTGCTGCTGTGGCGCAAGCGGATCGTGTGGCTGCTGGTGCTGTTCGTGACCGCGACGATCACCAGCAGCGTCCTGCAGCACTACGAGGACGAGCTCGAGACCGTCATCGCGCTGACGCTGTTCGTGCCGCTGCTGATCGGCGCGGGCGGCAACGCGGGCACCCAGATCACCGCCACCGTCATCCGGGCGATGGCCACCGGCAGCGTCCGGCTGCGGGACGCGGGCCGGGTGGTGCGCAAGGAGGTCACGGCCGGCTTCCTCGCGGCCGCGACGATCGCGGGGGTCGGCTGGGTGCGGGCCTGGACGCTCGGGGTCGGGGGCGAGGTCGCGCTGACCGTCGCCGTCGCCGCGGGGGCGATCATCCTGTGGGCGTCGATGATCGCGTCGCTGCTGCCCCTGCTGCTGCGCAAGGCCGGGCTCGACCCCGCGGTCGGCTCCGGGCCGCTCATCACGACGCTGGTCGACGGCACCGGGCTGGTCATCTACTTCACGGTGGCGCGCTGGTTCATCACGGCGCTCGGCGGCTGACCCGGGCGCGGGTCCGGCGGGCCGGCGCGGGTCCGGCCGGCCGGCGCGGGTCCGGCCGCGCCGCCCGTAGGGTGGGCGCCGTGGCGGAGGAGACGAGCGGCGCGGGCGCCGGCGCGCGGGCCCGGACGGACGCGGCGGGGCCCGCGGCGTCGCCGGTCGAGAGCGTCGACCGCGCCCTGCGCACGCTTGAGGCCGTCGCCGCGGCGGGCCCGGCGGGCGCGGGGCTCGCGGACCTGTCCGCCGCCCTGGGCGTGCACAAGACGACCGTGCACCGCTCGCTTGCCGCGCTCCGGCACCGCGACTACGTCGCGCAGGACCCGGCGAGCGGCCGGTACGGCCTCGGGCCGGCGGCGCTCGGGCTCGCCGACCGGTACTTCGCGGAGGACGACCTGCCCGCCCGGCTGCACGGCGCCCTCGTCGCGCTGTGCGCGGCCACGGACGAGCTCGTGCACCTCGGTGTGCTGAGCGGCGCGCAGGTGGTGTACCTCGACAAGGTCGAGCCCGAGCGGCCCGTCCGGGTGTGGTCCGCCGTCGGCCGCCGGAACTGGGCGGCGACGACCGCGCTCGGCCGGGCGATGCTCGCGTTCGGCGACACCCCGGCCGCGGCGCTCGCCGGGTACGTCGGGGCCGTGCAGCCCGCCGGCCGGGTCGACGCCGGGCGCCTGGCCGACGAGCTCGCCGCCGCCCGCCGCCGCGGCTACGCCGTCGAGGTCGAGGAGAACGAGCCCGGCATCGCCTGCCTGGGCGTGCCGCTGCTGCGCGGGTCCCGGCCGGTCGCGGCGCTCAGCGTCACGGCCCCGGCGGACCGGATGACCGCGGAGCGCCGGGCCGAGGTGCACGGGCGGGTCCGCGCGGTCGTGCCGCCGCTGCTGCCGCCGGGCCTGGCGCTGCCCCCGGCCTGAGGCCCGGCCGCCGGCGGTCGCTCGCGACGGCGCGGGTTCGGTGGGTCCAGCCCAGTTCGGTGCCTGGAGCCACCGAACCCGGTGGGAGCCACCGAACCCGGCGGGAGCCACCGAACCCGGCGGGCACCGCCCTCGCCCGCCCCGCCTCCGCGCCACCCGGCGTTGCCGCCGTGCGCCGCCGTGTGCCACGATTGGTGCGCACAGCGCAGCGCACGTTGCGCCCAGCGGAACGCAGGACGAAGGAGCCCGACATGGCAGACGTGCTCGACCGGCTCGCGGCGCACCGGCTGGTGCCCGTGGTGGTCCTCGACGAGGCCCGCGACGCCGGCCCGCTGGCCGACGCCCTCGTCGGCGGCGGCCTCCCGGTCGCCGAGGTCACGTTCCGCACCGCCGCAGCGGCGGAGGCGATCCGGGCGATCGCGGACCGGGGCGGCGACGTGCTGGTCGGCGCGGGCACGGTCGTCACGCCCGCGCAGGTCGACGCCGCCGTCGCCGCGGGGGCGCAGTACCTCGTCTCGCCGGGCACGTCCCGCGCGGTCGTGGAGCGCGCCCAGGAGCACGGCGTCCCGGTGCTGCCCGGCGCGGTCACCGCGACGGAGGTGCAGGCCGCGCTCGAGCTCGGCCTCGACACCGTCAAGTTCTTCCCGGCCGGCACCTCGGGCGGCAGCGCGGCGATCGCGGCGCTCGCGGCGCCGTTCGGCGGCGTGCGGTTCGTGCCGACCGGCGGCGTCGGCCCCGGCAACCTCGACCAGTACCTGGCGCTGCCGTGCGTCGCCGCGGTCGGCGGCTCGTGGATGGTGCCGCGCGACCGGGTGCGCGCCGGCGACCTCGCCGGGGTGCGGACCCTCGTCGCCGACGCCGTCGCGCTCGCCACCCGCCTGCGCCCCTGACCCGCCCGCCCGCGACGTCCCGCCACGCCCCCGCAACGCCACGCGACGCCCCCGAAGGAGCGCAACCCCCATGCCGCAGCCGATCCGCCCCGCCACCGAGTGCCGCTACGACGCCGTCTCCCTCGGCGAGGTCATGCTCCGCCTCGACCCCGGCGAGGGCCGCATCCGCACGGCCCGGCAGTTCCGCGCCTGGGAGGGCGGCGGCGAGTACAACGTCGCCCGCGGCCTGCGCCGGGCGTTCGGCCTGCGCACCGCGGTCGTCACGGCGCTCGCGGACAACGAGGTCGGCCGCCTGGTCGAGGACCTGATCCTGCAGGGCGGGGTCGACACGTCGTTCCTGCGCTGGCTGCCGTACGACGGCATCGGGCGCGAGGTCCGCAACGGACTCAACTTCACCGAGCGCGGGTTCGGCGTCCGGGGCGCCGTGGGTGTGAGCGACCGCGGGCACACCGCCGCGTCGCAGCTCGCGCCGGACGACGTCGACTGGGACCACCTGTTCGGCCACCTCGGGGTCCGGTGGCTGCACACCGGTGGCATCTACGCCGCGCTGTCCGAGACCGCCGCCGAGACCGTGGTCGCGGCGGTCACCGCCGCGCAGCGGTACGGGACCGTCGTGTCCTACGACCTCAACTACCGCCCCAGCCTGTGGCGCGCGACGGGCGGGACGGCCCGGGCGCAGGAGGTCAACCGCGAGATCGCCCGGCACGTCGACGTGATGATCGGCAACGAGGAGGACTTCACCGCGGCCCTCGGGTTCGAGGTCGAGGGGGTCGACGAGCAGATCTCCGAGATCGAGGTCGACTCGTTCGCCGCGATGATCGACCGGGTCGCGGCGGAGTTCGCGAACTTCCGGGTCATCGCCACCACCCTGCGCACCGTCCGCAGCGCCACCGTCAACGACTGGGGCGCCATCGCCTGGTCGCGGGACGAGGGTCTGGTCCGTGCCACGCACCGCCCGGGCCTGGAGATCCTCGACCGGGTGGGCGGCGGGGACTCGTTCGCGTCGGGGCTCGCCGCGGGCCTGCTGGACGGGCAGCCGCTCGCGACCGCCGTCGAGTGGGGCGCCGCGCACGGCGCGCTCGCGATGACCACCCCGGGCGACACGACGATGGCGTCGAGGGCCGAGGTCCTCAAGCTCGCCGGCGGCGGTTCGGCCCGCGTCGACCGCTGACCGCGTCGGCCCCGGACCCGCACACGGCGAACGGCCCCGCCCCCTCGAGCTGAGGGGGGCGGGGCCGTCCCGGTCGGTGCGGTCCCCGCGGCCGCCGGCGCACCGGCGACCGCGGGGGAGGTGCGGCGTCAGCGCACGTCGTCGTCGACCCAGTCGAGGGTCTTCTGCACGGCCTTCTTCCAGAGCCGGTACTGCCGGTCGCGCTCGTCCGACGCCAGGTCGGGGGTCCAGCGCGCGCCTTCGGCCCAGTTGTCGCGGACGTCCTGCTCGCCGTTCCAGAACCCGACCGCGATGCCCGCGGCGTACGCGGCGCCGAGCGCCGTGGTCTCGGCGACCTTCGGCCGGATGACCGGGACGTCGAGGATGTCGGCCTGGAACTGCATGAGCAGGTTGTTGGCGGTCATGCCGCCGTCCACCTTGAGCTCGGTCAGGTCGACGCCGGAGTCCGCGTTCATCGCGTCGAGCACCTCGCGGGTCTGGAAGGCGGTGGCCTCCAGCGCCGCGCGGGCGATGTGGTTGCGGTTGACGTACCGGGTGAGGCCGACGAGGGCACCGCGGGCGTCCGAGCGCCAGTACGGGGCGAACAGGCCGGAGAACGCCGGCACGAAGTACGCGCCGCCGTTGTCGTCGACCTTGCTGGCCAGGTACTCGATGTCCGGGGCGTCGGTGAACATGCCCAGGTTGTCGCGCAGCCACTGCACGAGGGAGCCGGTGACCGCGATCGAGCCCTCGAGCGCGTAGACCTGCGGGGCGTCGCCGATCTTGTACGCGACGGTGGTGAGCAGGCCGTTCTTGGACTGGACGGGCTCGGTGCCGGTGTTCAGCAGCATGAAGTTGCCGGTGCCGTAGGTGTTCTTGGCCGTGCCGACCTCGAAGCACGCCTGGCCGAAGGTCGCCGCCTGCTGGTCGCCGAGGATGCCGGCGATCGGCACGCCCGGGACGAAGCCGCCCTGGCGCCCGTGGCCGTAGACCTCGGAGGAGGACCGGATCTCCGGGAGCATGGACAGCGGCACGCCCATCTCCGCCGCGATCTCCTCGTTCCAGGTGAGCGAGTCGACGTTCATCAGCATGGTGCGGGACGCGTTGGTGACGTCCGTGACGTGCACGCCGCCGTCGACGCCGCCCGTCATGTTCCACAGCACCCACGAGTCGGTGTTGCCGAACGCCAGCTCGCCGCGCTCCGCCTTCTCGCGGGCGCCCTCGACGTTGTCGAGGATCCAGCGGATCTTCGGGCCGGAGAAGTAGGTCGCCAGCGGCAGGCCCACGCGCTCCTTGTAGCGCTCGGCGCCGCCGCCGAGGGCCGCGAGGTCGTCGCAGATCTTCTGGGTGCGGGTGTCCTGCCAGACGATCGCGTTGTAGACGGGCTGCCCGGTGGTCCGGTCCCAGACCACCGCGGTCTCGCGCTGGTTCGTGATGCCGACCGCGACCAGGTCGGAGTGCGTCTTGTTCGCGCGGGACAGCGCGAGGCTGACGACCTCGCGCGTGTTCATCCAGATCTCGTTGGGGTCGTGCTCGACCCAGCCGGCCTTCGGGAAGATCTGCTGGTGCTCGGTCTGGCCGACGGACACGATCTGGCCGCCGTGGTCGAAGATGATCGCCCGCGTCGAGGTGGTGCCCTGGTCGATCGCCATCACGTACTGCTCGGACATGGTGCTTCCTTCGCGTCGGTCTGACCCGCCCGGGGGCGGGTGGCGGCACCGCGGGGGGCGGCGCTGCCGGGAACGGTGCGGCCGGGGGCCGCGACGAGCGGGCCGCGACGAGGGGCGTCGCGGAGGAGGGGACGCCCGCCCGCGTCACGGGCGGGCGTCCGCTCAGGGCAGGACGGTCAGGCGACCCAGCCGATGGTCATGGCGAGGAGGCCGCCGAGGATGCCGCCGACCGCGGGGCCGAGCACCGGCACCCAGGCGTACGACCAGTCGGACGAGCCCTTGCCGCGGATCGGGAGCAGGGCGTGCGCGATGCGCGGGCCGAGGTCACGGGCCGGGTTGATGGCGTACCCCGTGGGGCCACCGAGGCTGGCGCCGATCGCGACCACGACGAGCGCGACGCCGAGCGGGCCGATCTGGGCGGGCGTGTTGCCGCTGATGACCACCCAGAACACCAGGACGAACGTGGCGACGACCTCGGTGAGGAAGTTCCAGCCGTAGGAGCGCAGCTCCGGGCCGGTCGAGAACACCGCGAGCTTGATGCCGGGGTCGGCGTCCTGGTCGAAGTGCTTCTTGTAGGTGAGGTAGGCCAGGGCCGCACCGACGGCGGCGCCGGCGAACTGCGCCGTGATGTACAGGAAGCCGTTGGCGGCGTTCACCTCGATGCCCGGGGCGAACTCGTCCTTGCCGGCGGCCCAGATGCCCAGCGTCACCGCGGGGTTGAGGTGCGCACCGGACTTGAAGGCCACGTAGACGGCGGTGAACACGCCGAGGCCCCACCCGAAGTTGATCAGCAGCCAGCCGCCGCCGAAACCCTTCGTCTTCGGGAGGATCACGTTGGCGACGACACCCGCACCCAGGAGGAGCAGGATGGCGGTGCCGAGGAACTCGGAGAGCATCGCTTCTCCGATCGAGATGGACTCCACGGTCGACCTCTTTCTTGACGGACGTCGTTGTCTCGCAGGGTCCCGCCCGGTCGAGGACCGACCGGGCGGGGCGCGGCCGGGGGACCGCTAGGTGGTACTGATCATGTCCCTGCCGGACCGGCAGTGGCAGGGGTGTGGGGCGACGAACCCGGCTTGGTACCGGGCCGGACCGGGTCGGCGTCGAGCGGCAGCAGCGGCGCGAGGTCCTCGGCGGCGTCGCGCGCGGCCTGGGCGGCGGCGTCGTCCGTCTTCTCGGCGGCGGCCTGCTCGGCGGCGGCGCGCTGCCGGTAGGCGTCGATCTCCCGGGCCCGGGTGGCGTCGTCCCAGCCGAGCCGCGGCGCGATGATGTCCGCGATCGCGTCCAGCGCGCTGACGCCCTTGTCCGCCACCTCGTAGTTGAGGCGCGTGCGGTGCATGAGCACGTCGTCGAGGTGCAGGGCGCCCTCGTGCGTGACGGCGTAGGCGATCTCGGCGCCGATGTACGCGGCCGCCCCGGGGACCGGCTGCCCGAGCGACGGGTCCTCGTCCACCATCTCGAGCAGCTCGCCGAGCAGGGAGCCGTACCGGTGCAGGAGGTGGTCCATGCGGCCCCGGTCCCAGCCGTACCGGCTGCCGATGTCGCGGGCCTGGCGCTGCAGGACCTCGAGGCCCTCGGCGCCGACCAGCGGGATCTTGTGCGTGATCGACGGCAGCGTGGTGGCCCGGGAGCCGATCGCGAAGTCGACCGCGTCCTTGGCCATCACGCGGTAGGTGGTCAGCTTGCCACCCGCGATGACCGTCAGGCCCGGGGTCGGGGAGGCGACGGTGTGCTCGCGGGAGACCTTGGCGGACGAGGTGCCCTCCTTGGTGCCCGGCTGCAGCAGCGGGCGCAGGCCGGCCCAGGTGCCGATGACGTCCTCGCGGGTGATCGGCCGGGACAGCACCGCGTTCGCGTGGTCGATGACGTAGTCGATGTCCTCGCTGGTGGCCACCGGGTGCACGAGGTCCTGCTCGTACGGGGTGTCGGTGGTGCCGATCACCCAGTAGCGGGACCACGGGATCACGAACAGCACCGACTTCTCGGTCTGCAGGATGAGGCCGACGTTGCCGGCGATGCGGTCGCGCGGCACGACGATGTGGATGCCCTTGGAGGCGAGGACCCGGAGGCCGCCCTCGGTGCCCGCGAGTGACTCGGTCTGCTCGGTCCAGACGCCCGTGGCGTTGATGACGTGCCGCGCGCGGACGGTGAGGCGCTCGCCGGTCTCGAGGTCGACGAGCTCGGCGCCGGTGACCGCGCCGCCCGAGGTGGTCGTGAGGCCGACGACCTGGGTGCGGGAGGCGGCGTGCGCGCCGTAGGACGCGGCGGTGCGGATCAGGGTCGAGACCAGGCGGGCGTCGTCGACGTTCGCGTCCCAGTACTGGATCGCGCCGACCGCGGCGTCGTGGCGGAGGTCCGGGAACTTGCGCTCGAGGCCCTTGCGGGTGACGTGCTGGTGCAGCGGCATGGCGCGCTTGCGCCCGTTGACGCTGGCCAGCGTGTCGTACAGCGCGATGCCGGCGCCGACGTACGCGCGCTCCCAGACCCGGTTCTCGAGCGGGTACAGGAACGGCACCGGCTTGACCAGGTGCGGGGCGAGGTCGCTGATGAGCAGGTCGCGCTCGGTCAGGGCCTCGCGCACCAGGTGGAAGTCGAGCATCTGCAGGTAGCGCAGGCCGCCGTGCACGAGCTTGCTCGACCGGCTGGAGGTGCCGGACGCCCAGTCCTGGGCGTCGATGACGGCGGTGGACAGGCCGCGGGTGACCGCGTCCAGCGCGATGCCGGCGCCGGTGACGCCGCCGCCGATGACGAGGACGTCGAGCTCCGGCCCGCCCTCCGTGGTCGCTCGCAGGGCCGCCAGCGCGTCGTCACGCAGGCGAGGGGTCAGTGCTGCGGTCCTCATGTCAGCTCCATCGCGGTCTTGCCTCCCGGCCGTCGGTGCCCTGGCCGCGGGCGCTCGTGGCCCCGCAGACTGGGACCTCGGTCCTGTCTGTTCGCTATCGTCGTCACGTTGCGAACAGACGCGCAACCGCAGTGCACGAATGTGCAGGGACTGAGGTCCCGGACGAGGAGGTCGACGATGACCGACCGGGAGCAGGACGTGCTGCGCGCGGCGTCCATGTACTACCTGCAGGACGTGAAGATGGACGTCATCGCGCGGCACCTGCACACCTCGCGGTCGACGGTCTCGCGGCTGCTGAAGCGGGCCCGGGAGACGGGCCTGGTCGAGATCACCCTCCGCCCGTCCAGCACCCGGGCGCCGAGCCTGGGGCGGTCGATCTCCGCCGCCTTCGGCATCGACACCTACGTCGTGCCCGTCCCGGACTCCGGGGAGCCGGCGGACACCCTCGACCAGGTGGCCCGCGCGACCGCGCGCCTGCTCGCCTCGTGGTTCGACTCCGACATGATCCTCGGCGTCGCCTGGGGGACGACGCTCGCGGCGGTGTCCCGGCGGCTGCCGCCCAAGGCCACGCACGGGAGCGTCGTCGTGCAGCTCAACGGCGCGGCCAACACCCGGACCTCCGGCATCGAGTACGCGAGCGACCTGATCGCGTCGTTCGGCAGCGCGTTCGGCGCCACCGTGCACCACTTCCCGGTGCCCGCGTTCTTCGACTACCCGGAGACCAAGCAGGCGATGTGGCGGGAGCGGTCCGTGCGCCGCGTGCTCGACGAGCAGGCGCGCGCCGACATCGCGCTCTTCTCGGTCGGCTCGGTGACCGGGTCGGTGCCGAGCCACGTCTACTCCGCCGGCTACCTGGACGACGACGACGTCGAGCTGCTGCACGAGCAGTCCGTGGTCGGCGACGTGTGCACGGTGTTCCTGCGGGCGGACGGGTCGTGGCAGGACGTGCCGCTGAACGCGCGCGCGACCGGGCCGTCGCCCGAGCAGCTCCGGCGCATCCCGCGGCGGCTGTGCGCGGTGGCGGGGGACAACAAGGCGGTGCCGCTGCTCGCCGCGCTCCGGGCGGGGACGATGACCGACCTGGTGGTCGACGAGCGGACGGCGGCGCGGCTGCTGGAGCTCGCGCGGTCCGGGTCGGGCGTGCGGGCGCGCGGGGCGGGCGGCGGGACGGGCGCGCGCGCAACATCCCGGTGACGCGCGGCTGCTACCGTCCGCGCGCATGACGGCCCCCACCCCCGACGCGGCACGTCCCGCCGCCCGGCCCGGGCGGCCGCGCGCCGCGGACTCCCGCGACACCCGGGGCGACGTGCTCGCCGCGGCGGCGGCGCTGTTCAGCAGCGTCGGGTACACGGCCACCTCCACCTACGCGATCGCCGAGCGCGCCGGGGTGAAGCAGGCGTCGATCTACCACCACTTCCGCGGCAAGGACGTCCTGCTGCGGACCCTGCTGCTCGACACCGTGCGTCCGTCCCTCGACCTGGCCGACGAGCTGCTCGACGCCCCGGGCGACCCGGCGGCCCGGCTCTGGGCGCTGTGCGACGCCGACGCCCGCTGGCTCGCCCACGGGCCGGTGAACATCGGCGGGCTCATGCAGCTGCCCGAGGTGGAGGGCGAGGCGTTCGCGGAGTTCCGCGCGGAGCGGTCGCGGCTGCGCGCGCGGTACGACGCGCTGGTCGCCGCGGTCCTCGGGCGACCCGAGTCCGAGCGGCCGGCGGAGGCGACGCTCGTGTTCGGGCTGGTCGAGACCGTGATCGCCGCCCGGCGCTCCGGCGGCCGGGCCGTCGCCCAGGACGTGGCGCCGCTGGTCGGCGACGCCGCGCTGCGGGTGCTCGGGCTCGGCGGGACCGAGGTGCGCCGCGCGCGGGCGGGGGCCGCGGAGCTGGGGGCGTCGGGGCCGGACCCGCTGGGCGCGCGGGACGTGCCTGACGCGGCGGGCACGGCGGAGGTGCCGGACGTGCTGGACGTGCCCGGCCCGCCGGGCGCCGCGGACGTCCCGGACGACGCCGGCGCCGCCGCGGCGGGCTGACCGCCGGCGTGGACCCGGCGGGCGCCGGCGACGGTGCCCGTCGTAGGTTGTGGGCGTGACCGACCCCGCCGCGCCGTCGACCCCCGCCACCCCGCCCGACCAGCCCGGCTACCGGGTCCGACCGGCCCTCCCGGCCGACGTCCGCGGCATCCGCGACCTCGTGCAGCCGTACGCGGACGAGCGGATCCTGCTCGCCAAGGAGCTCGTCGGCTACTACGAGGCGATCCAGGAGTTCCAGGTCGCCGAGGCGCCGGACGGCACGCTCATCGGCTGCGGCGCCCTGCACGTCATGTGGCAGGACCTCGCGGAGATCCGGACGCTCGCCGTGGCGCGCGCGTGGCGCGGGCGGGGCGTGGGGCACGCGCTGCTCGAGGGGCTGACCGACCGGGGCCGGGAGCTCGGGCTGAGCCGGCTGTTCTGCCTCACCTTCGAGGTGGACTTCTTCGCCGCGCACGGCTGGGGCACGATCGCCGGTCCCGCGGTCCCGCCCGAGGTGTACGCCGAGCTGCTGCGGTCCCACGACGACGGGGTCGCGGAGTTCCTCGACCTGGCCCGCGTGAAGCCGAACACCCTGGGCAACACCCGGATGATCGTCGACCTCTAGCCAGCCCCCGCGGGCAGGCGGTAGCGCGGGCGCTCCGCGTCCTCGCCCGGGACCTGCTCGACCAGGCCGTCGACCAGCAGCCCGGCGAGGCAGCGGTCCCGCTGGACGTCGTCGGGCCACACCGCCGCGACCGCCTCGGCCGGCGCCGGCTCCAGCGCCTCGCGCAGCAGCGCCATGATCCGCCCGCGCACCTGCCGGTCGGTGCCGGCCCACTTCTGCGTGCGGCGCCGGAGGGCGTGCGCGTCGTCGGGCTTGCCGGCCAGGCGCCACGCGCACCGGTCGGCGACCGGGCAGGCCTCGCACCGCGGTGCCCGGGCGGTGCACACCAGCGCGCCCAGCTCCATCGAGGCCGCCGCCCAGCGCGCGGCTCCGTCGTCGTCCGCGGGCACGAACGCCTCGGCCAGCCGACGCTCCCCGACGGTCAGCGCGGGGGCCGGCAGCGCGGCGCCCTCGGCCACCCGCGCGAGCACCCGCCGCACGTTGGTGTCGAGCACCACCGAGCGCAGCCCGAACGCGAACGCCCGCACCGCCGCCGCCGTGTACGACCCGATCCCGGGCAGCGCGAGCAGGGCGTCCTCGTCGGACGGCACGACGCCGCCGTGCCGCTCGACCACCGCCCGCGCGCACTCCTGCAGCCGCAGCGCGCGCCGGGGGTAGCCGAGCCGGTCCCAGGCGCGCAGCACGTCGGCGGGGCTCGCGGCGGCCAGGTCGGCGGGCGTCGGCCACCGGGTGGTCCACGCGCGCCAGGCGGGCTCGACCCGGACGACCGGCGTCTGCTGGAGCATCACCTCGCTGACCAGCACGCCCCACGGCGTCCGGTCGGGGTGCCGCCAGGGGAGGTCGCGGGCGTGCGCGGCGAACCAGTCGACGACGTCCGCGCGGATCCCGTCCGGGTCGAGCCCGGGCGGAACGGCGGCGGGAGGGGCGGACGGCGGCACGGGGGCCATCCTCACCCGGCCCGCGCGCGGGCACCGAATCGCCCGGCGGTGGGCCGTCCGGGCGAATCTCGAGGCCGCGCGTCTCCACGGTCTTCACCCAGGTGGCGGCGGCCGCCATAGTGCACCCGTGACATCGACCGCCCCGCCCTCGGAGCCCACCGACGTCGAGGACCGCACCCGGCTCCGGACCGCGTGGGCGGCCGCCGCCGACGAGGCGGACGCCCCCGCCGTCGCCGAGCGCCTGCTGGCCGGCGCGGCGGCCGACCCCGCCGACGACGACGAGCACCGGTGGCACCGGGCGCGGCTCCTGCTGACGACCGGGCGACCTGCCGACGCGCTCGCCCTGCTGCCCGACGCCGACCGGTCGCGCCTGCTCGCCGACAAGCCGCGCGGCTGGTCGGACGTGGTCGCGCTCGCGTGCTGGACGGCCCAGGGCGACGTGGACGCGCGGGGCGCGCTGCTCCGGTTCGGCGCCACGCTGCCGCCGTCGCACGCGCCGGTCCACGCCGAGCTGGTCGCGGCCGCGGGCCGGCTCGCGGGCGACCTGACCCTGGCGGACGACGCAGCGCTGGCGCTGACGTCGCGCCGCACCCCGTCGTCGGTCCGGTACCGCGCGGTCGCGCACCTCGTGCGGCGCAGCACGGTCGACCCGGGCCGGGCGGCCGCCACCGTCGTGGACGCGGCGCACGCCCTGCTCGAGCTCGACCCGCCCGCTGACCGGGACACCGCCACGACCGAGCGGGTCGTCGCGGACCTGGCGGCGCGCGGGGACGGCGCGGGTGCCGCGCTCCTGGTCGACGCGCTCGCCGACCTCCGGCCCGGCAGCCCGGGGCTGGCGGCCCTCCGCCGCCGGCTGCCGCTGCGCCGGAGCTGGCTGTCGACGGCGACCCCGCTGCTGACCGCGGTCGTGGGGTGCGTGGTGATCGTCGTGGCGGCGGTGCAGCTGCACCTCCCTGCGATCGTCGTGACGGCGTCCGTGCCGGCGTGGCTCATCGGATCGCTGCGCGTCCGGCCCCGCGGCTACCCGCAGCTGACCCTCGTCGACGAGCGTGCGCTGGGCCTGGCCCGGCGGCAGACGCTCCGGGTCTACCCGAACCGCGCGGTCCAGGTGGTCGTGCTGCTGCTCGCGGCGGCCACAGGCGCCGTGCTCGCGGCGATGCTGTCCGCCGTCGTGTCGGAGGCGCTGCTGCCGGGCGTCGAGCTGGGCGAGAGCACCGCGCTCGACCTGTCGGTGCTGGCGGCCGTCCTCGCCGGCGCGGTGCTCGCCCCCTCCGGGATGACCCGGCTGCGCCGCGCGTCCCTGGCGCGCCGCGCGCGGCGCGACGCGGAGGCGGCTCGCGCGCGGGAGCTCGTCGACCTCGCGCGCTGCGCCTGCTGGCAGCTCGCGCACGCGCGCGGCGACGTCGCGACCGGTTACGCGGCGCAGCACCTCGGGGCGGGAGACCTCGCGGGGCTGCGCGGGCTGGACCTCGGCGCCGGAGCCGCGGCGGAGGTCCGGGCGTGCGCCACCACGGGCCTGCGCTGGCTCCTGGTGCGCGAGCCGGGCGAGGCGGGCCCGGTCCTGCTGCGCGGCACCGCGCCCGGGCCGGTGGTGTTCGCGGAGGAGAAGGGGACGGGCGGGTACCTCTGACGGGCTCGCGCCCGGCGGCGCGCCGCGCCCGGAGCCCGACGGGCGCCGGGCTACCGTGGACGCGGCAAGTCGAGCGGAGGGACCGGGACATGGGCGTGCTGCGGCCGGAGGGCTCGCTGCCCGCGCGCGTGTACTGGATCCGGCGCGCCGTGGTCGTGCTGGTGCTCGTGCTCGTCGTCGTGCTCGCGGTGTTCGGCGTGCGGGCGCTGCTCGGCGGCGGGGGCGGTGACGACGCGGCCGCACCCACCGGCGGCGCCACCACGCCGGCCCCCACCGAGGAGGAGACGACCGCGGGCACCCCCGCGTGCGAGCCGGGGGCGATCGGCCTCGAGATGTCCGCCGACGCGACGACCTACCCGGCGGGCGCGCTCCCGACCTTCACGATCCGCATCACCAACACCGGCGGCACGACCTGCCTGCTCGACGCCGGCGACGCGCAGCGCCAGGTGCTGATCACCTCGGGCAGCGACCGGATCTGGGCGAGCACCGACTGCGCCACGGGCGAGACCCTGCAGCTGCTGCTCGCGCCCGACCAGGCCGACGAGCGCCAGGTGCAGTGGGACCGCACCCGGTCGGTCGAGGGCTGCACCCCGGACCAGCCCCAGGCGCAGCCGGGGACCTACCAGGCCGTGCTCGCGCTCGGCGGGGTCAGCACCCAGCCGGTGGTGTTCGGGCTGGAGTGACCCGCAGGGAGTCCCCGCAGGTCAGACGTAGCGCTCGAGGATGCTCGACTCCGCGAGCCGGGACAGGCCCTCGCGCACCGCGCGGGCGCGCTGCTCGCCGACGCCGTCGACCGCCATGAGGTCGTCGATGTTGGCGGCCAGGAGCTTCTGCAGGCCGCTGAAGTGCCCGACGAGCCGGTCGACGATCGCCGCGGGGAGCCGCGGGACCTTGGAGAGCAGCCGGTAGCCGCGCGGGCCGGTGGCGGCGTCCAGCATCTCGACTCCCGACGGCAGGCCGAGCTCGCGCGCGATGAGCGCGAGGTCGAGCAGCTCGGTCGAGTCGAGCGCCGACAGCGACGCGGCGATGGCGTCCCCGTCGCGGCGGGACGCGTCGAGGTAGTCGCGGATCACCAGCTCGCTGTCCGAGCCGATGCCGCCGGTGAGCTCGTCGAGCTGCAGGGACAGCAGGCGGCCGTCGGTGCCGAGCTCGACCACGTAGCCGGCGATCTCCTCCGAGATGCGGCGGACCATCTCCTGGCGCTGCACGACCACGCACACGTCGCGCACGGTGACGAGGTCCTCGATCTCGAGCGCCGAGAGCGTGCCGCTGACCTCGTCGAGGCGGGCCTTGTACCGCTCCAGCGTCGCGAGCGCCTGGTTCGCGCGGGACATGATCGCGTCGGCGTTCTCCAGCACGTGCCGCTGCTCGCCGACGTACAGGGCGATGATCCGCATCGACGCGGACACGGAGATGACCGGCAGCCCCGTCTGCTTCGCGACGCGCTCGGCGGTGCGGTGCCGGGTGCCGGACTCGGACGTCGAGATGGTCGGGTCCGGGAGCAGCTGGACGGCGGCGCGCAGGATGCGGCGCGAGGCCGGGTCCATGACGATCGCGCCGTCCATCTTGGCGAGCTCGCGGAGCCGGGTGGCGGAGAACTCGACGTCGAGCTCGAACCCGCCTGAGCAGATGCTCTCGACCGTGGCGTCGTGCCCGAGCACGATGAGCGCGCCGGTGCGGCCGCGCAGGATGCGCTCCAGGCCGTCGCGCAGCTCGGTGCCGGGCGCGACCGCGGCGAGCGTGTGCCGCAGCAGGTCGTCGGGCGGCGTGGTGGTGGGCACGGCGCGATCCTACGGGCCGCCGGGGACACGCCGCGTGCGCTGCGCGCGCCGCGGACGTCGCGATTCGGTCACGGTGCGGTGCCGGGGCCTGTCGGTGGCGGCCGTTAGCGTGACGGCCGTGTCGACCACCACCTCCTCCCGGACCGCCCGGCCCGCCTTCCGCTGCACCGAGTGCGGCTGGACGACGTCCAAGTGGGTGGGCCGGTGCGGCGAGTGCCAGACCTGGGGCTCGGTGTCGGAGGACACCGGCCCGGGCGGCGCGGCGCCGCGCACGGCGGTCATGGTGCCGCTGCGCGGGGCGGCCCGGCCGATCGCGGAGATCGACGTCGAGGCGGCCCGCGCGCTGCCGACCGGCGTGGGGGAGCTCGACCGGGTGCTGGGCGGCGGCCTCGTCCCGGGCGCGGTCGTGCTGCTCGCGGGGGAGCCGGGCGTCGGCAAGTCGACCCTGCTGCTCGACGTCGCGAGCCGGGCGGCGTCCGGCGGGCGCACCGTGCTCTACGTGACCGGCGAGGAGTCCGCGGGCCAGGTGCGGCTGCGCGCCGAGCGGATCGGGGCGCTCGCGGACACGCTGCTGCTGACGGCCGAGACCGACCTCGGCACGATCCTCGGCCACCTCGCGCAGACGGAGCCCGACCTGCTGGTGCTCGACTCGGTGCAGACCGTCGCGTCGTCGGCCGTCGAGGGGTCGCCGGGCGGCGTGGCCCAGGTGCGCGAGGTCGCCGCCGCGCTGATCTCCGCCGCCAAGGAGTGCGCGCTGCCGGTGCTGCTGGTCGGGCACGTCACCAAGGACGGGTCGGTCGCGGGACCCCGCACGCTGGAGCACCTGGTGGACGTGGTGTGCCAGTTCGAGGGCGACCGGCACTCGCGCCTGCGGCTGCTGCGCGCGACCAAGAACCGGTTCGGCCCGACGGACGAGGTCGGGTGCTTCGACCTCACCGAGACGGGCATCGTCGGGCTGGCGGACCCGTCCGGCCTGTTCGTCTCGCACGAGCGGCACCACGTCCCCGGCACCTGCGTGACCGTGACCCTCGAGGGCCGGCGGCCGCTGGCCACCGAGGTGCAGGCGCTGGTCGCGCCGTCGATGCTGAGCAACCCCCGCCGGACGACGAGCGGGGTCGACGGCTCCCGGCTCGCGATGGTGCTCGCGGTGCTCCAGCGGCGCGCGGGCCTCAAGGTCGGGGACCAGGACGTGTACGTGTCGACCGTCGGCGGCGCGCGCGTCGTCGAGCCCGCGGCCGACCTGGCGCTCGCGCTGGCGACCGTCAGCAGCCGGGAGAACGTGGCCCTGCCGCCGCGCCTGGTCGCGATCGGCGAGGTCGGGCTGGCGGGGGAGATCCGCCCGGTGACCGGGACCGCCCGCCGGCTCGCGGAGGCGGCCCGGCTCGGGTTCACGCACGCGGTGGTACCGGCCGGGTCGCTGGAGAAGGGCCAGACGCCGGAGGGGATGCGGGTCGCGCAGGCGGCCGACCTCGGCGAGGCGGTGCGGCTCACGCGCGCCGACACCGCGCGGGTGCAGGCGCGCCCCGAGGGCTGACGCCGCCGCGCCGGGGGCGGTCCGGGATGACCCCCTTGCCGCCGGGCTGAACACGCGTTTAGTCTGCTGAACGTGCGTTCAGCGACGACCGACGACGACCTGACCGCCCGCGCCCGGATCCGGGACGCGGCGCTGCTGCGGTTCGCCCGCGACGGCTTCGGCGCCGGCCTGCGCGCCGTCGCCGCCGACGCGGGCGTGAGCCCGGCCCTGGTCATCCACCACTTCGGCTCCAAGGACGGCCTCCGGGAGGCCTGCGACGCGTACGTGCTGGACCGGATCCGGTCGCAGAAGGAGGCGTCGCTGACGACCGAGACGCCGCGGGAGTCGATGGCGCACCTGGCCGACCTCACGCAGTACGGGCCGGTGTTCGGGTACGTCGTCCGCAGCCTGGCGTCCGGCGGCGCGCTCGCGTCCCGGTTCGTCGAGGACATGGTCGCCGCGACCGAGGACTACCTGGCGCTCGGGGTCGCGGCGGGCACCGTCAGCCCGTCGGTCGACCCGGCGGGCCGGGCCCGGTACCTGGTCGCCCAGAGCGTCGGGCTGCTGCAGCTCGCGCTGATCGACGCCGAGGCGGGCCGCGCGCCGTCGCCGACCCTCGAGCCCGTCGCCGCGTTCACCGCGCTGTCCCGCTGGGCGGTCGTCCCGGCGGTGGAGATGCTGACCGAGCCGCTGCTCACCGACCACGACCTGCTGGCGGCGGCCCTCGACGAGCTCGCCCGGGAGGAACCATGACCACCCACCCGACCACCTCCGCCGCCGTCGAGGTCCGCGGCCTCGTCAAGGCGTTCGGTCGCCGCCGGGCGCTCGACGGGCTCGACCTGACCGTGCGCGAGGGGGAGGTGCACGGCTTCCTCGGGCCGAACGGCGCGGGCAAGTCGACGACGATCCGGGTGCTGCTGGGCATGCTGCGCGCCGACGCCGGCGAGGCCCGGGTGCTCGGCGCCGACCCGTGGCGGGACGCCGTCGCCCTGCACCACCACCTGGCGTACGTGCCGGGGGAGGTCGACCTGTGGCCCAACCTGACCGGCGGCGAGGCGATCGACCTGCTCGGCCGGCTGCGCGGCGGGCTCGACCCGCGGCGGCGCGCGGACCTCGTCGAGCGGTTCGAGCTCGACCCGACCGTGCGGGTGCGCGCCTACTCGAAGGGCAACCGGCAGAAGGTCGCCCTGGTGGCGGCGCTGGCCGCCGACGTCCGGCTGCTGGTCCTCGACGAGCCGACGAGCGGGCTGGACCCGCTGATGGAGGCGGAGTTCCAGCGCTGCATCCGGGAGGCCGCGGGGGACGGGCGCACGGTGCTGCTGTCCAGCCACATCCTCGCGGAGGTCGAGGCGCTCTGCGAGCGCGTCACGATCATCCGCGCCGGCCGCGCGGTGCGGTCGGGCACGCTCGACGAGCTCCGCGGGCTGACCCGGACCGCGGTCGTCGTCTCGCTGCGGGACCCCGACGCCGCGCTCGCCGCCCTGCAGGGCGCGCCGGGCGTCCACGACCCCGCGCGCGTCGACGGCCACGTCCGCCTCGACGTCGACGCCGAGGCGCTGGACGGCGTGCTGGCGCTGCTGCCGCGGTTCGGGGTCCGGGGCGTCACCGCGCACCCGCCGACGCTCGAGGACCTGTTCCTGCGGGAGTACGGCGAGGCCGTGGGGAGCCCGCGGTGACCGCCCTGGCCGCGCCGGCCGCCCGCCCCGCGGCGCCCGCGGGCCGGAGCGCGGCGGACCGCTGGGCCGGCACCGGAGCGCTGGTCCGGGTGGCGCTGCGGGTCGAGCGGGTGCGGCTCCCGGTGTGGCTGGTCGCCGTCGCCGGGCTGACCGCCGTCTCCGCGTCGTCGGAGGCGGACCTGTTCCCGACGCCGGAGTCCCGCGCCGCGCGCGCCGAGCTCATGCGGTCGCCGGCCGCGACCGCGCTCGGCGGTCCGGGCTACGGCCTCGACGACTACACGATCGGCGCGATGGTCGCGAACGAGCTCGGCGCCTGGGTCGCGCTGGCGCTCGCGATCATGTCGGTGCTGCTCGTCGTCCGGCACCTGCGCGGGGCGGAGGAGTCGGGGCTCCTCGAGGTGGTCCGGTCGACGCCGGTGGGGCGGGACGCGCCGGTGCTCGCGGCGGTGGTCGTCGTCACGCTCGCGGACCTCGCGATCGGTCTGGCGCTCGCCGCGGCGCTCGTCGGCGCGGGGCTCCCGGCCGCCGGCGCGCTGGCCTTCGGGCTCGGCTGCGGGCTGGTCGGGCTCACGTTCGGCGCCACCGCCGCCGTCGCGGCCCAGCTGGTCGCGCACGCCCGGACGGCGTCGATGCTGGGGACGGCCGCGATCGGCGCGGGGTTCGTGCTGCGGGCCGTGGGGGACGTGCGGGCCCCCGAGAGCGGCAGCGTGCTCAGCTGGCTGTCCCCGTTCGGCTGGTCGCAGGCCACCCGCGCCTGGGTCGACGAACGCTGGTGGCCGCTCGCGCTGCCGGTGCTCGCCTCCGCCGCGGCGTTCGGCGTCGCGGCGCTGCTGGCGGAGCGGCGCGACCTCGGCGACGGCCTGCTGCCCGAACGCCCGGGCCGCGCGCACGCCTCGCCGCGGCTGACCGGGATCGCGGCGGTCACCCTCCGCCGGCTCGCCGGAGCGCTCGCGGGCTGGACCGTCGGGGTGGCCGCGATCTGCGGGCTGGTCGGGGTGCTGGCCCGCGAGGTCGTGCAGTTCATCGAGGACGAGCCCGCGCTCGGGGCGTTCTTCGGCGAGGGGTCGGCCGCGGCGGCGGACGCCGCGCTCGCCCGGTACCTGCTCGTGGCGGTGGCGCTCGCCGCGGCGGCGGGGGTGCAGGGCGTCGCCGCGGTGCGTGCCGAGGAGGCGGCCGGGCGTGCGGCGCACGTGCTCGCCGGGCCGGTGGGCCGGACGCGGTGGCTCGGCGCGCAGCTCGCGGTCGTGCTCGGCGCGGTGACGGCCATGGTGCTGCTCGGCGGGCTGGTCATGGGCCTCACCGCCGCGGCCACGCTCGACGACCCGGCGCTGGTCGCCCGGCTGCTCGGCGCGGCGCTCGCGCAGGTGCCCGCCCTGCTGGCGGTGACCGGCGTGGCCGTGCTCGTCCTCGGCGTCGCGCCCCACGCGTTCGGGCTGGCGTGGGCGTACCTCGGCTACGTCGCGCTGACCGCGATGCTCGGCGGGGTGCTCCCCGACGGCAGCGACGTCGCGTCCCCGCTCCGGTACACGCCGGGGATGCCCGCCGAGCCGATGGACTGGCCCGCGGTGCTCGTCCTCGCGGCGGTCGCGGCGGCGCTGGTCGGCGGGGGCGTGCTCGCGTTCCGGCGCCGCGACCTGCTGGCCTGAGGGGCGCGCGGCCGCCCGCGCCGGTCCGCCGGGAGCCGCCGCCCGGCCGCTAGGCTGCCGCGGGACCTCCGGGCCGGCGCGCTGACGCGGTCGAGCCCGACCGGAAGGCGGCAGGGAGTTCGTGCATGAGTGACACCGACGGGCGCTTCGCGCGCCGGGAGACCGGCACGCCGGCGCCGGGCGTCGGGCGGTTCGGCGACGACCGGCCGCGGTGGCCGAGCCTGCGCGGCGACGGCGACGCGGGGGCCGGGGCGGGTGCCCCGGCGGGCGCGACGACGCCCGGGAGCCCGGTGACGCCCTCGGGTGCGACGACGCCGGCGACCCCGGTGGCACCGGTGGCCCCCGCTGGCCCCGCGGCCCCCGCTGCCGCGTGGACCCCCGCCGGCACGCCCGGCGACCCGGCCCCCGGCGACGTCCCCCCGCCCTCCCGGCGCAGCCGGCGGTTCGCCGCCGCGGACGACGCCGTGCCGTCGGAGCCGGTCGACCCCGCCGAGCGCACCGCCGCCCTCGCCCGCGCGGACGCCGCGCTCCAGGCCGGCGAGGCCCAGGCCCGCACCGCGGCCCTTCGGCGGGCGGACGCGGCGCTGCACGCCGCGGGCGCGGCGGACACGGCCGGCGCGCCTGGCACGGCCGGCGCGACCCCGGGCGGCGACGACCCGGACGGCCCCGACGCCGCGACGCCGTCCCGCGGCCGGCGCCGGTGGGTCGTCGTCGGTGCGATCGCCGCCGCGGTGCTCGTGCTCGGCGGCGCCGGTACGGCCTGGTTCCTCACGCGCGACGACGCCGGCGGCACGGCGGCCGCCCCGCCGGACGTGGTGCTGCCGTCGCCCACCGCGTCGGTCGCCCCGGCGGCCCGCGCGGCGACCACGGCGTTCGCGAGCGCGCTGCCCGGCACGCTGCTGCAGTACGCGCTGGCGTCCTCCGCCGACGACGAGGCCTGGCTCGCCCAGGGCGCCGTCGAGGCCTACGCCGAGACGTACACCGACGGGGCCGACGGCACCGTCACCGTGCAGGCCGGCCAGTGGGAGACGCCCGAGGAGGCCGCCGCGGCGCTCGCGGCGGTCACGGCGACGCTGCCGACCGCGGACGCCGCGGCCGCGGCGGACACCGCGACCGGGGAGGCCACCGCCGGCGCCTCCGCCGACCCCACCGCCGCGGGGGGACCGGCCGTCCTGCTGCAGGGCGAGGTCCTCGTCGGCGGTGCGCCCGCCGGGACGGTCACGGTCGTCGACGCGGGGGACGGCACCGGCGTCGCGGCGTGGAGCAACGGCACCACCGTCTTCCTCGTGCGCGGCCCGGCCGCGGACATCCGCAACCTGTACGCCGCGTACCCCCTCTGACGCACGGCGTCCGCGCGCCCGTCCCCGCGGGCCGGCCGCGCGCGGCGAGTCCCGCGCGGCCGCTCCGGGGCGGCGCCTCCCGCGCGGCACCCTCCCGCGCGGCCGCCGCCGCGCGCCCGCCGAGCGAGCAACCGACACGTCGACCGAGTAGTCAGCGGCTGCTCGCCCGACGCGTCGGCTACCCCCTCGCCGCGCAGCCCCGCACCGCACCGCCCCCGCACCCCGCGCCGCGCACCCCCGCGGCGCCGGGGGTGGGTCCGGCGGGCGGTCCCGTCGGGCGCCGCCGCGGCGCGTGGGGTAGACCGGAGACCGGCGGCCCCGACGGCGCGACCGCCCCCCACGCCCGCCGCCACCCCGCGGCGCGCCCCTGCGGCGCCGACCCCCCGGCCGGCGCCGTCCGACCGAGGAGGACCATGGCACGCATCGGCACCACCGACCTGGACGTCCTGCCGCTGAACCTGGGCGGCAACGTGTTCGGCTGGACCGCGGACGAGCGGGCCTCGTTCGCCGTCCTGGACGCGTTCGTCGAGGACGGCGGCAGCTTTGTCGACACCGCGGACGTCTACTCCGAGTGGGGCGACGGGCACGAGGGCGGCGAGTCCGAGGCGACGATCGGGCGCTGGATGGCCGCGCGCGGCAACCGCGCGGAGGTCGTGGTCGCGACGAAGGTCGGCAAGCTCAGCACGCGCCGCGGCACCTCCCGGGCGGTGGTCCGGGCCGCGATCGACGACTCGCTCAAGCGGCTCGGCACCGACTACGTCGACCTCTACTACGCGCACGAGGACGACCAGGACACCCCGCTGGAGGAGACGGTCGCCGCGCTCGGCGAGGTCGTCGCGGACGGCAAGGCCCGGTACGTCGCGGCGTCGAACTTCTCGCCCGAGCGGCTGGCCGAGGCGCTGCGGATCGCCGACGACCTCGGGGTGGCCCGGTTCGTCGCGCTGCAGCCGCACTACAACCTGGTGCACCGCGGCGCCTACGAGGGCCCGCTGCAGGAGCTCGCCGTCCGCGAGGGGCTGGGCGTGCTGCCGTACTCCTCGCTCGCGAGCGGGTTCCTCACCGGCAAGTACCGCGACGGGTCCCCGGCCGTCGACAGCCCCCGCGCCGGCTCGGCCGGGCGGTACCTGGACGACCGCGGGCGCCGGGTGCTGGCCGCCCTCGACGCGGTCGCCGCGGCCCACGGCACGTCGGTGACCGCCGTGAGCCTGGCGTGGCTGCGGGTGCAGCCGGGCGTCGTCGCGCCGATCGCGAGCGCGCGCTCCGTCGACCAGCTGCCCGACCTGCTCGCCGGCGCGGCGCTGGAGCTCGCGGACGACGAGATCACCGCGCTGTCGGACGCCTCCGCCTGACGAGGCCGCCGACCACCTCCCCGACGGAGGGATCCACTCGCACGGGCACGCCCGGGCGTGCCCGTGCGAGTCGATCCATCCGCGAGGGCGGAGCGAGGGGCGCAGGCCCCCGCGCGCGCCTCAGCCCGCCGCCGGCGCCCCCGCGGCGCCCACGGCCAGCGCGCCGGCCGCCCCGGCCAGCGGCAGCCGGACGGTGAACGTCGTCGCCCCGGGGGTGCCGTCGACCTCGATCGTGCCGCCGTGCGCCGTGACGACGGCGTGCACGATCGCCAGCCCGAGGCCCGTCGACCCCGCGGCCCGGTTGCGCGAGGCGTCGCCGCGGGCGAACCGCTCGAACAGCCGCGACCGCAGGGGCTCGGCGATGCCCGGGCCGTCGTCCCGGACCCGCAGCACGGCGCGGTCGCCCTCCCGCGCGACGGCGACCACCACGGTCGTGCCGGGCGGCGTGTGCACGCGGGCGTTCGACAGCAGGTTGACCAGGACCTGCCGGAGCCGGTGCTCGTCGCCGACCACCGACGCGGCGGGCGGCCCGTCGTCGTCCGCCCCGTCGTCCGCCGGGCCCTCCAGCGCCCCCAGGTCCAGCCGCCACGCGTGGTCCGGCCCGGCCGCGTGCGCGTCCGCCACGGCGTCGACGGCCAGCGCCGCCAGGTCGACCTCCTCGGTGTCCAGGTCGCGCCCCGCGTCCAGCCGCGCGAGCAGCAGCATGTCCTCGACCAGCGAGGTCATCCGGCGCGCCTCCGACTCCACCCGGCCCATCGCGCGCACGACGTCGTCGGGCAGGTCGCCCGGCAGGCGCTGCACCAGCTCGGCGTAGCCGCGGATCGAGGCCAGCGGCGTGCGCAGCTCGTGGCTGGCGTCCGCGACGAACCGGCGCACCTGCGTCTCGGACTCGTGCCGGGCGGTCAGCGCGGACTCGACGTGGCCGAGCATCCGGTTGAGCGCCGACCCCACCTGGCCGACCTCGGTGGCCGGGTCGGTGTCCTCGTCCGGCACCCGCTCGCGGATGTCGACCTCGCCGCGGGACAGCGGCATCTCGGAGACCCGGGTCGCGGTGGCGGCCACCCGGTCCAGGGGCCGCAGCTCGCGCCGCACCAGCACCGTGGCGAGCGCGGCGGCGACCAGCAGGCCCAGGACCGCGACGACCACCTCGACCACGACGTAGTCGTCGACGGTCGACGTGATGCCCGCGAGGGGGACGGCGGTGACCGAGGTGCTGCCGTTGCCGGACTCGACGGCGATCGCGCGGTAGCTGCCGAGGTCCGGGAGCTCCACGGTCCCCGGGTCCTGGCCCGGCTCGACCGCGAGCAGCGCGGCCAGCTGCTCGTCGGTGAGGCCCTGCACGTCGCCCGAGGCGTCCAGGTAGCCGGCGACCGGCGTGCCGTCCGCCGTCTCGAACACGCTCACGGTGCCGACGTCCTGGCCGGGCAGCCCGAACGCGGGCGGGACGCTGCCGCCGCCCTGCGTCCCGTCGTCGGCCTCGGACCCGGTCCCCGATCCGTCGCCGGACCCCGACCCGTCGCCCGACCCCGCCGTCGGCGCCCCCGACGGCAGCTGACCGGGCATCGTCCCGCGGTCGAGCCGGTCGGGCGCGGCCGCGGCCCGGCGGCTCGCGTCCTCCAGCCGCTGGTCGACCTGCGTCATCAGGGAGCTGCGCAGCGCGAGCGTCGACACCAGCCCCATGACGGCGGCGACGGTCGCCAGCAGCGCGACGACGACGGCCACCAGGCGCCGGCGCAGCGTCCAGCGCGGGCGGGCCGGCCGGGGGCGGGCGCTCACGCCGCGGGCTTGAGGACGTACCCGACGCCCCGCAGGGTGTGCAGCATCGGCGTCCGGCCCTTGTCGATCTTCCGGCGCAGGTACGAGACGTACAGCTCGACGATGTTCGCCTGGCCGCCGAAGTCGTACTGCCAGACCCGGTCGAGGATCTGCGCCTTCGACAGCACGCGCTTCGGGTTGCGCATGAAGTAGCGGAGCAGCTCGAACTCGGTGGCGGTCAGGCGGATGTCGTCGCCGCCGCGGCTCACCTCGTGCGAGTCCTCGTCCATCCGCAGGTCGCCGACGACCAGCACGGCCTCCTCGCGCTCCGAGACGGCGCCGGCGCGGCGCAGCAGCGCGCGCAGCCGGGCGACGACCTCCTCCAGGCTGAACGGCTTGGTGACGTAGTCGTCGCCGCCGGCGGTGAGGCCGGCGATCCGGTCCTCGACGGCGTCCTTCGCGGTGAGGAACAGCACCGGGACGTGCGGGTGGGTGGCGCGGATGCGGCGCAGCACCTCCAGGCCCGACAGGTCGGGGAGCATGACGTCGAGGAGGATCACGTCCGGCTCGAGGGTCCGGGCCTGCTTGATGGCGGCCTGGCCCGTGAGGGCGTGCTCGACCTGCCAGCCCTCGTACCGCAGCGCGGTGGAGAGCAGCTCGGCCAGGGTGGCCTCGTCGTCGACGACGAGGGCCCGCACCGGCTGGCCGTCCGGACGGGTGAGGGCGTCGCGCTGGAGCGTGGAGGTGGTCATGGCACGAGCATGGGCGCGCGACCTGGGGCGCCCCTGACGTCGTCCTGTGGGAATCCTGTGAGCCGCGCAGGTGCGCGCCCGGGGGTCGCTCAGTCGCGCTCGATCACGGACAGGACGTTCCCCGACGGGTCGGTGAACCAGGCGATCAGCGGACCGCCGCCCCGGAACACGCCGTCCTCGTCGGTCTGGGTGGGCGTGCCCTCGTACCGCTCGAACCGCACGCCGCGGCCGCGCAGCTCGGCGACGGCGGCCGGCACGTCGGCGACCGGGAAGTTCAGCACGGTGAACGAGGCGGGCACGTGCGCCTCGCCCTTGGGGTAGAGCAGCACGTCCCGGCCCGACAGGTGCAGCAGGAGCATCCCGTCGCGCTCCTCGGCGTCGAGGCCGAGCACGTCGGCGTAGAAGGCGCGGGCGGCGGGCACGTCCGCCACGGAGTAGCCGCTGAAGGACTCGCTGAGGTCGAGCATGACGGACTCCCTCGTCGTCGTGGCCCCGCGGCGGCGTGCGGGCCGCGTGCGGGCCGGGTCCGCCCAGCGTGCACCCGGGACGGCGCCCGCGGGAAGATCGGGCGGCGTCCGGCCTCGTCCGGCCCCGTCCCCGCGCACGGCCGTCGCCGACCTGGTGGAGGATTCGTGTGCGGCCCCGGCGCCGCCCGGACCGCGGCGACCCGCTCGCCTACCGTGGTCCCCATGCCCCGCCCGACCTCCGCCCCGGCGACCCCCTGGCGCGCCCCCGAGGCCGCCGACGGGGGCCCGGGCCGCGTGGACCCGCCGGCCCGCTGGCGCACCCCCGCCGGCACCGCGCGCCGGGTCGCGTCGGCCCTGCTGGTGGCGCTGGTCGCCGTCGCGGGCATCGGCGTCACGTGGCGGGTGTTCGTCGGCACCGAGCAGGGGCAGGCGGTCGACCAGGCGTCGCTCGACGGCGCGCACATCGGCCAGAACCGGCTCTGGGAGGTCGCCGAGCCGGTGCTGGACGTGGTCTCGGTCGGCTTCATCGCGGCGGCGATCGTCGCGTGCGCGGTGATCGCGTTCGTGCGGCGCCGCTGGGGTCTGGCGCTGGTCGCCGCGGGCGTGCTCGCCGGCGCGAACGTCACGACCCGCGTCCTGAAGTACGGGGTGCTCGACCGGCCGGACCTGGGCTACGGCCCCGAGTTCAACACGCTCCCCAGCGGGCACACGACGGCGGCGGCCTCGGTCGCGGCGGCCGTGCTGCTCGTCGTGCCGCCGCGAGCCCGGCCCTGGGCGGCGGTGCTCGGCGGCGCCTACGCGGGCGCCACGGGCGTCAGCACGCTCGTCGGGCAGTGGCACCGGCCGTCGGACGTCGTGGCGGGCCTGCTGGTCGTGCTGGCGTGGGGCGCGCTCGCGTGCGCGGTGCTGGCGCTCGGCGTCGACACCGCCACCGATCGCCGCCCGCCGACGGCCGCCCTGCGCACCGTCCCGCGCGCCGGCCGCCCCGCCCGCGGGGACGGTCCCGGCACCGCCGTGGCGGCGTGGCTGCTCGCCGTGGTGACGGCCCTCGCCGGGGGCGCCGCGGCGGTCGCGCTGCGCCGCACCTGGCTCTCCGACGACCCGGTCGGGTCCACGGCCGCGCTGCTGACGTCGTACGGTGGCGGGGCGCTGGGCATCGTCGCGGTCGCGGCCGCGTCGTCCGGCGCGCTGCTGGTGCTGCGCCGGTCGGCCACCTCGGGGTCGGACCGGGTGGGACCGACGTCGTAGAGTTCCCCCGCACCGGCGGTGACATGCTGTCGCCGCCCGCACGCCCGGTCACGGGTCGGCAGTCCGAAGGAAGCAGGAGCGCATGTCCGCAGGTCGCAAGCTGGTCATCGTGGAGTCGCCGGCCAAGGCGCGCACGATCGCCGGGTACCTCGGCGACGGCTTCGACGTCGAGGCCAGCGTCGGTCACATCCGTGACCTGCCGCAGCCCAGCGAGCTGCCCGCGGAGATGAAGAAGGGCCCGTTCGGCAAGTTCGCGGTCGACGTCGACAACGGCTTCGCGCCCTACTACGTCGTCGACTCCGACAAGAAGAAGAAGGTCACGGAGCTCAAGCGGCTCCTCAAGGACGCCGACGAGCTCTACCTCGCCACCGACGAGGACCGCGAGGGCGAGGCCATCGCGTGGCACCTGCTCCAGGAGCTGAAGCCCAAGGTGCCGGTCAAGCGGATGGTGTTCCACGAGATCACCCGCGAGGCCATCACCCGCGCGCTGGAGAACACCCGCGAGCTCGACGACCGCCTGGTGGACGCGCAGGAGACCCGGCGCATCCTCGACCGGCTGTACGGGTACGAGGTCAGCCCGGTGCTGTGGCGCAAGGTCCGCCAGGGCCTGTCCGCCGGCCGCGTGCAGTCCGTGGCGACCCGCCTGGTGGTCGAGCGCGAGCGCGAGCGCATGGCGTTCCGCGCCGCCGACTACTGGGACCTGACCGCGACCTTCGCGGTGGCCGACCCCGACGAGCCGTCCTTCGGCGCCCGCCTGGTGCAGCTCGGCGAGCGGCGCGTGGCCGCGGGCCGCGACTTCGGCGACGACGGCGTGCTCAAGGGCTCCGGCGCGTCCCGCCCGGTGCACCTGGACGAGGGTGCCGCGCAGGCCTGGGTGTCCGCGCTGGACGGCGCCGGGTACGCGGTGCGCTCGCTGGAGACCAAGCCGTACACCCGCCGCCCGGCGGCGCCGTTCACGACGTCGACGCTGCAGCAGGAGGCCAGCCGCAAGCTGCGGATGTCCTCCCGGCAGACGATGCGCACCGCGCAGACGCTGTACGAGAACGGCTACATCACCTACATGCGGACCGACTCGCCCAACCTGAGCACGCAGGCGGTCGACGCCGCGCGCCGCCAGGCGGCCGAGCTCTACGGCGCGGACCACGTCCCCGACGCCCCGCGCGTCTACGCGTCCAAGAGCAAGGGCGCGCAGGAGGCGCACGAGGCGATCCGCCCCGCCGGTGACAACTTCCGCACCCCCGCCCAGGTGGCGCGCGAGCTGTCCGGCGACCAGTTCCGGCTGTACGAGCTGATCTGGAAGCGCACCGTCGCCTCGCAGATGGCCGACGCCCGCGGTTCGACCGCCTCGGTCCGGATCGCCGCGACGGTGCCCGCCCCGGAGCTGCCCGCCGGCAGCACCGCGGCCGACGCCGCGACCGCCGGCGCCCCGACCGACGCGCTGTTCGCCGCGTCCGGCACCGTCATCACGTTCCGCGGGTTCCTCGCCGCGTACGAGGAGGGCCGGGACGTCGACCGGTACGCCGCGGACGCCGAGGGCAAGGCCGCCGAGGGCGCCAAGGAGACCCGGCTGCCGCAGATGGCCGAGGGCGACCCGGTCACCGAGTCCGACCTCACGGCTGACGGCCACCGCACGTCCCCGCCGCCGCGGTTCACCGAGGCGAGCCTGGTCAAGGCGCTCGAGGAGCGCGGCATCGGCCGCCCGTCGACCTACGCCGCGACGATCTCGGTCATCCAGGACCGCGGCTACGTGACCAGCCGCGGCCAGGCGCTCGTGCCGAGCTGGCTCGCGTTCGCCGTGACCCGGCTGCTCGAGGAGAACTTCGACCGGCTCGTCGACTACGACTTCACCGCCTCCATGGAGGAGGACCTCGACGCCATCGCCGCGGGGCAGAAGGACCGCGTCGACTGGCTGACCCGGTTCTACTTCGGCTCCGCGGCGGCCCAGGGCCCGGACGGCGACGGCCTGCGCGAGCTCGTCGCCAACCTCGGCGAGATCGACGCCCGCGAGGTCAACTCGATCGAGATCGGCGACGGGATCACGCTGCGCGTCGGCCGGTACGGGCCCTACATCGAGGAGTCCGGCGGCGAGCCCGGCCCGGACGGCAACCCGCGCCGCGCGTCGGTGCCGGACGACCTGGCGCCCGACGAGCTGACGGCCGAGAAGGCCCGCGAGCTGCTGGAGACCCAGCCCGAGGGCGACCTCGTGCTCGGCACCGACCCGGCCACGGGCACGACGATCGTCGCGAAGAACGGGCGGTACGGGCCCTACGTCACGGAGCTGCTGCCCGAGCCCGAGCTCGACCCGGGCCTGTCGGCGGCGGCGAAGAAGCGCGTGCTCGCGGCGGCGCCCAAGCCGCGCACCGGCTCGCTGCTGAAGTCGCAGTCGCTGCAGACGATCACGCTCGACGAGGCGCTGCAGCTGCTCAGCCTGCCGCGCGTCGTGGGCACGGACCCGGAGACGGGCGCCGAGATCACCGCGCAGAACGGCCGCTACGGCCCGTACCTCAAGAAGGGCACGGACTCCCGCACGCTGCCGTCGGAGGAGGCGATCTTCACCACGACGCTGGAGGACGCGCTGGCGATCTACGCGCAGCCCAAGCGGGGCCGCGGGGCGACCGCGACGCCGCCGCTGCGCGAGCTCGGCGAGGACCCGACGTCGGGCAAGCCGATCGTGGTCAAGGACGGCCGGTTCGGCGCGTACGTGACCGACGGCGAGACCAACCGCACCCTGCCGCGGGACACCACGCCCGAGTCGATCACCCGCGAGCAGGCGGTCGAGCTGCTGGCCGAGAAGCGCGCGTCGGCGCCCAAGAAGAAGCCGGCCGCCAAGAAGGCCGCGGCGCCCCGCAAGAAGGCGGCCGCGAAGAAGTAGGGGTCCTCAGACCTCGAGCACGACCCAGCCGGGCCCCGGGACGTCCACGGACGCGCCGGGGCCCGGTCGCGTCCCCGGCGCGACGGCCGGGTCGGAGTGCGCCGCCACCACGGCCCCGGCGGGCACCGCCAGCGGCCACGGCCCGGCGTCCAGGCTGAGCGCGACCAGCAGCGCGGCGCCGGACCGGTCGGACGCCCGCGCCTCGTAGGCCAGCCGGGTGTTCGTCACCTCGACGACCCGGGTCCGCGCGGTGTGCAGCCACGGGTGCCGGCGGCGCAGGCCGAGCAGGGCGGCGTGCCGGTCGTGCGTCGTCCGGCCGTCCGGCGCGACGTCGGGCCCGGCCAGGTCGGCCGGCGTCGGCGGGTACGGCGGGCGCACCTCGTCGTCGCCGCCCGCGCGGTCCTCCTTGACCCCGCGGTAGGCCTGCTCGTCGCCGTAGTAGACGGCCGGGGTGCCGCCGACCGTCGCGAGCACGACCAGCGCGTGCCCGGCGAGCGTCGCGTCGCCGACCCGGCTGGTGATCCGGGTGACGTCGTGGTTGCCGACGAACGTGTACGGCACGAAGTGGTCGAGGAACCCGTCGTGCCGGCCGAGCGTCCACACCAGCTCGTGGAAGTTGCGCTCGGCGATCGACGACCAGGTCGCCTTCCACAGCTCGTACTGGGTGACCGCGTCCAGCCCGGACCCCGCGACGAACGCCGGGTAGTCGCCGTGGATCACCTCGCCCACCAGGTACGCGTCCGGGTGCGCGGCGCGGACCCGCTCGGTCACCCGCGCCCAGAACGCCGTCGGCACCGCGTACGCCGCGTCCAGCCGCCACCCGTCCGCGCCCGCGTCCAGCCAGTGCGTCATCACGTCGGCGACCAGGTCGACGACCCGCGGCTCGTCGTGGTTCAGCGTGACGAGCGAGCGGTGCCCCTCGAAGCAGTCCCAGTCGGGGCCGTCGTCGGTCCAGCGGATCCGGAACAGGTCGGCCTCGGGGGAGCCGGGGCCGCCGGCCAGCGCGGCGCGGAACAGCGGGTGCTGGTCGCCGACGTGGTTGAACACCCCGTCCAGCAGCACCCGCACGCCCCGGTCGCGGGCCGCCGCGAGCAGCCGGTCCAGGTCCGCGCGGTCGCCCAGGCGCGGGTCGACCCGGTAGTGGTCGACGGTGTCGTAGCCGTGCGTGCCGGACGCGAACACCGGGCCGAGCGCCAGGCCGTTGAGGCCGAGGTCGACGAGGTAGTCCAGCCAGCGCTCGACGTGCCCGAGCCGGTGCGCGACCGGGGCCGCGGGGTCGAGGGCGCGCTCGGCGCCCGTGAACCCCAGCGGGTAGACGTGCCACCACATCGCGTGCTGCACCCACGGCGCGGCCATCGGCGTCCTCCCTCGTCAGCGGCTCCCGCGACCCTCGCAGGTCGCGGGCGGCCTGTCACCCCGGGAAGCGGCGCGCCCCGCGGCCGCGCGGCCTCACCCGCCGACGTAGCGCAGCGGCGGGCGCCCCGAGCTGCCGTACCGGGGCGCGCGCCGGCACGCGCCCCGGCCGGCGAGGTGCTCCAGGTAGCGGCGCGCGGTGACCCGGGACAGCCCGGTCACGGCCGCCGCCTCCTCCGCCGTCAGGCCGTCGGGCGCGGCGCGCAGCGCGGCCCGGACCCGGGCGAGCGACTCCGCCGCGAGGCCCTTCGGCAGCAGCTCGCGCGCCGGCGGGTGCAGCGTGGCGAGGAGCGCGTCCACCTCGCCCTGGTCGACGACGGCCCGGCGCCCCGTCGCGGCGGCGCGGTACGCGGCGTACGCGCCGAGCCGCTCGCGCAGCGTGGCGAACCGCAGCGGCGTCACCAGGTAGTGCACCGCGCCGAACCGCACCGCCGCGCGCACGGCGGCCCGGTCCCGGACGGCCGTCGCCACCAGCACGTCCGGGGCGCCGCGCAGGTGGTGCAGCGCCCGGCACACGTCGAGCCCCGGCCGGCCGGGCAGCGCCAGGTCGAGCAGGACGAGGTCCACCCCGCCGCGCACCGCCCGGGCGAGCGCGGCGTCGCCGTCGCCCGCGACGCCCACGGTGCGGAAGCCGGGGACCCGGTCCACGAGCCGGCGGTGCTCCCGCGCGGTGCCGGGACGGGCGTGGGCGACGAGCACGCGGAGGTCGCCGCCCGGCCCGGTGCCCGCGTCGGGCCTTGCGGCGCCGGACGGCGAGCGGGGCGGGCGCGGGGCGAGGGGGTCGTCGCCGGCCGGCATGCCCCCAGTCTCGGCGCGGCGCGGTACCCACCCAGGGGCGCTGAGTGGTCGGGGCCGGTCGGGCTAGGGGGTGGGCTGCGGGCGCGTCGCGGGGTGCGTCGCGGCGACCACAACGACCGCAACGCCCGGTTTACCCCGGTCTGCCACCCCCAGGGGGTCGCGGGGGCCACCAGGGTCGGGCACGTCCGGCCCCGGTGCACCGCCGCCCCGGGGCGCCGCCCCGCCACCGGAGGCCCGCCGCGCATGGACCAGGACACCGCCGCCCCCGGAGCGGGCAGCGCGCCCGTCGCCGATCCCGGCGCCGCTCCCGCCCCGGAGCGCCTGCGCCCCGTGCCGCTGGTCCGGGCCGCGGTCCCCCTCGTCGTCGGCCTCGCGCTGTGGTGGGTGCCGCCGCCCGCGGGCGTGGACGCGCCCGCCTGGCACATGTTCGCGATCTTCGTCGCGACCATCGTGGGCGTCATCGCCCGACCGCTGCCGATGGGCGCGGTCACGGTCGTGGGCCTGGTGGCGACGGTCGTCACCGGCGTCCTGGAGCCCGCCGAGGCGCTGCAGGGGTTCTCCAACACGACGATCTGGCTGATCGTCGTCGCCTTCTTCATCTCCCGCGGCGTGATCAAGACCGGGCTCGGCGCCCGGCTCGCGCTGTTCTTCGTGTCCCGGCTGGGCCGCAGCCCCCTGGGCCTCGCGTACGGCCTCGCCGCCACGGACCTCGTGCTCGCCCCCGCCACCCCGTCGAACACCGCGCGCGCCGGCGGGATCATCCAGCCGATCGTGCGGTCGATCGCGTCGTCCTACGGCAGCGAGCCCGGGCCGACCTCGCGCCGGATCGGCTCGTACCTGACCAGCACGGCGTTCCACGTGAACGCCGTGACCTCGGCGATGTTCCTCACCGCGATGGCCGGCAACCCGCTGGCGGCGCAGCTCGCGGGCGACCAGGGCGTCGACATCTCCTGGGGCACCTGGGCCCTGGCCGCGATCGTGCCGGGACTCGTCGCGCTGGTCGTCGTCCCCCTCGTGGTGAGCGCCGTCGACCCGCCGGAGGTGCGCCGCACTTCCGAGGCCGCCGAGCGCGCGCGCACGGCGCTGCGCGCGCTGGGGCCGCTGTCCGCGGGGGAGAAGGTGATGACGGGCACGATCGTCGGCCTGCTCCTGCTGTGGACGCTGGGCGACGCGCTGCTCGACCTGTCGGCGACCACGACCGCCCTGATCGGCCTGGTCGTGCTCCTGCTCACCGGGGTGCTGACCTGGGACGACGTGAAGTCCGAGACCCAGGCCTGGGACACGCTGGTCTGGTTCGCGGTGCTGGTGATGATGGCGACCCAGCTCAACGCCCTCGGCCTCATCCCGTGGCTGAGCGGGGAGATGGCCGCCCTGGTCGGCGACATGGGCTGGCAGCAGGCGTTCGTGCTGCTGACGCTCGTCTACTTCGCCACCCACTACCTGTTCGCGTCCAACACGGCGCACATCTCCGCGATGTACGCGGCGTTCCTCGCGACCGCGATCATGGCCGGCGCTCCGCCGGTGTTCGCCGCCCTGGTCCTCGGGTTCATCTCCAGCCTGTTCGCCTCGCTCACGCACTACTCCTGCGGCCCGGCCCCGGTGCTGTTCGGCTCCGGCTACGTCCCGGTCGTGCGCTGGTGGCGCACCGGCGGGGTGGTCGCCGTCGTGAACATCGCCGTCTGGATGGGCGTCGGCGGCCTCTGGATGAAGGCGATCGGCCTGTGGTGACGTCCCCGCCCACCGGCGACGCCCCGCCCACGGGCGACGCCCCGCCCACCGGCGACGCCCCGCCCACCGGCGACGCCCCGCCCACCGGCCGCACCCGGCGCCCGGCCCGACCCCCGCACGCCCCCACCCCGCCCGGACCGAGGAGAGCACCGTGACCGACACCCCGACCGAGATCCCCGCCGGCTTCCGGCTGGAGCACGACACGATGGGCGACGTCCTGGTGCCCGCGGACGCGTGCTACCGGGCGCAGACCCAGCGCGCCGTGCAGAACTTCGCGATCTCCGGCACCCGGCTGCACCCCCGGCACGTCGCCGCCCTCGCCGAGATCAAGCGGGCCGCGGCGCTCGCGAACGCCGAGCTCGGGGTGCTGCCCGACGACGTGGCGGCCGCGATCGCCGCCGCGGCGGAGGAGGTGGCGGCCGGGCGGTGGGCGGACCAGTTCCCGGTGGACGTGTTCCAGACCGGCTCCGGCACGTCGTCCAACATGAACGTGAACGAGGTGCTGGCCACCCTGGCGACCGCGCGGCTCGGCCGCCCGGTGCACCCGAACGACCACGTCAACGCCTCGCAGTCGTCCAACGACGTGTTCCCCGCCTCGATCCACGTCGCGGCGGCGCAGGCGGTGCTGACCGACCTGCTCCCGGCGCTCGGCCACCTCGCCGAGACCCTGGAGACCCGGGCGGCCGAGCACGCCGACGTGGTCAAGGCCGGCCGCACGCACCTCATGGACGCCACGCCGGTGACGCTGGGCCAGGAGCTCGGCGGGTACGCCGCGCAGATCCGGCTCGGCGTCGAGCGGGTGGTCGCGGCGCTGCCCCGGCTCGCCGAGCTGCCGCTGGGCGGCACCGCCGTCGGCACCGGCATCAACACCCCGCCGGGGTTCCCGCAGCGGGTCATCGCGCTGGTCGCCGACCACACCGGCCTGCCGCTCTCCGAGGCCCGGAACCACTTCGAGGCGCAGGGCGCGCAGGACGCGCTGGTCGAGACGTCGGGCGCCCTGCGCACGGTCGCGGTGTCGCTGGTGAAGATCTGCAACGACCTGCGCTGGATGGGCTCGGGCCCGCGCACCGGCCTCGCCGAGATCGCCCTGCCCGACCTGCAGCCCGGGTCGTCGATCATGCCCGGCAAGGTGAACCCGGTGATCCCCGAGGCGGTGCTCATGGTCGCCGCCCAGGTGATCGGGAACGACGCCGCGGTCGCGTTCGCCGGCACGACCGGCACGTTCGAGCTCAACGTGATGCTGCCGGTGATGGCGCGCAACCTGCTGGAGTCGGTCGCGCTGCTCGCGACCGGCTCGGCGCACCTGGCCGACAAGTGCGTGGCCGGGTTCGTCGCGGACCGTGACCGGTGCCGGCAGCTGGCGGAGTCGTCGCCGTCGGTGGTCACCCCGCTCAACCGGCTGATCGGCTACGAGGCCGCCGCCGCGGTGGTCAAGCACGCGGTGGCCCACGACCTCACCATCCGCGAGGCGGTGCTCGGGCTCCGGCACGTCGACGAGGGCCGGCTCACCGTCGAGCAGCTCGACGCGGCCCTCGACGTGCTGGCGATGACCTCCCCGGCGGCGCGCTGATGCAGACCGTCCGGACCGACGTCGCGGTGGTCGGCGGCGGGGGCGCCGGGCTCCGCGCCGCCATCGCCGTCGCGGAGGCGCACCCCGAGCTCGACGTCACGGTGCTGTCGAAGGTGTACCCGATGCGCTCGCACACCGTCGCCGCCGAGGGCGGGGCGGCGGGCGTGGTCGGCGCCGACGACTCGCTGGAGCAGCACTTCGCGGACACCGTCTCCGGCGGCGACTGGCTGTGCGACCAGGACGTCGTGCAGTACTTCGTCGAGCACGCGGCGCACGAGATGTACCGGCTGGAGCGGTGGGGCTGCCCGTGGAGCCGCACCGACGCGGGGGCGGTGGCCGTCCGGCGGTTCGGGGGGATGAGCCGCCCGCGCACGTGGTTCGCCGCGGACAAGACCGGGTTCCACGTGCTCCACACCTTGTTCCAGACCTCGCTCCAGCACCCCTCGATCGCGCGGGCGGACGAGTGCCTGGCGCTCGAGCTCGTGGTCCGGGACGGCCGGGTGGCGGGCGTGCTCGCGTACGACCAGCGGGAGGGCTGCCCGGTCCTGGTCGAGGCGTCCGCGGTGGTGATGGCCACCGGCGGCGCCGGCCGGCTGTACGCCCAGAACACGAACGGCGCGATCGTCACCGGCGACGGGATGGCGATGGCCTACCGGGCCGGGGCGCCGCTGCGGGACCTGGAGTTCGTGCAGTACCACCCGACCGGCCTGCCCGGCTCCGGCATCCTCATCACCGAGGGCTGCCGCGGCGAGGGCGGCACCCTGCTCAACGCGGACGGCCGCCGGTACCTGCAGGACTACGGCCTGGGTCCCGAGACGCCGGTCGGCGAGCCGCGCAACAAGCACATGGAGCTCGGCCCGCGCGACCGGCTGTCCCAGGCGTTCTGGCACGAGCAGCAGGCGGGCCGGACGATCCCGACCCCCCGCGGCGACGCCGTGCACCTCGACCTGCGGCACCTCGGCCGCGCGCACCTGCGCGAGCGGCTGCCGCTCATCTGCGAGCTCACCGAGCAGTACCTCGGCATCGACCCGGCCACCGCGCCCGTCCCGGTCTGCCCGAGCGTGCACTACTCGATGGGCGGCATCGAGACGGACGTGACGACCGCGACCCCGCTGCCCGGGCTGTTCGCCGTGGGGGAGTGCGCGTCCTCGGGCCTGCACGGCGCCAACCGGCTGGGGTCGAACTCGCTCGCCGAGCTGGTGGTGCTGGGCCGGGTGGCCGGGGAGCGGGCCGCCGCGACCGCCCTCGCGGACCCGACCCGGGCCGACCCGCGGGTGCGCCGGGACGCCGCGGACGCCGCCGCGCGGCACCTGTCGCTCATGGGCCGGGGCAGCGAGCCGCAGGTCGCGATCCGCGAGGAGCTCGGCCGGGCGATGGACGACGGCGTCGGCATCTTCCGCACCCGCGCGGGCATGGAGCGCACCGCCGCGGTCGTCCGCGGGCTGCGGGAGCGGTACGCCGACGTGCGCGTGGTCGACACCTGCCCCGTCTACAACACCGACTGGGCCGGGGCGGTCGAGCTCGGCGCGATGCTCGACGTCGCGGAGGCGCTGGTGGCCTCGGCACTGGCACGCGAGGAGTCCCGGGGCTCGCACCAGCGGCTCGACGGATTCGGCGAGCGCGACGACGAGCGGTTCCTCGCGCACACCCGCGCGTGGTGGACGCCCGACGGGCCGCACCTGGAGCACACCCCCGTGACGATCACGACCTCGCCGCCGGCGACGCGCGCGTACGGCGCCGCGGGCGCGGCGGCGGGCGCCGAGGGTGCGGCCGAGCGGGCCGAGGGGCCGGCCGCGCGCGCCGAGGGGGTGGGCCGGTGAGCGGCGAGGTGCTCGGCACGATCACCCTGCGCGTCCGGCGGTACCGCCCCGACGTCGACGAGGCGCCGCACCTCGTCGACTACGAGGTCCCCTGGGGCCAGGACACCTCGGTGCTCGACGCGCTCACCTGGATCAAGGACCACCTCGACCCGACGCTCGCGTTCCGCTGGTCCTGCCGGATGGCCATCTGCGGCTCCTGCGGGTTCGTGCTGAACGGCACCCCGCGGCTCGGCTGCGAGCACTTCGTCCGCGACTACGCCCCGGGCCCGCTCGTCGTGGAGCCGCTGGCGAACCTCGCCGTCGAGCGGGACCTCGTCGTCGACCTCGAGCCGTTCCTGGCGTCGCTGGAGCGGGCGCGGCCGTGGCTCGTGCCCGACCCGGACGGTCCGCCCGGCGAGACCGGGAACCGGCAGACGCCCGAGCAGATGCTGGCGTACCACGACTACGCGATGTGCATCGACTGCCTGCTCTGCTACGCCGCCTGCCCGCAGGTCGCGCTCGAGCCGGACTTCCTCGGGCCCGCGGCCGTCACGGCCGCCGTCCGGTACGACAAGGACTCCCGGGACCACGGCTCCGACGACCGGCTGCCCGCGCTCGACCGCGAGGACGGGCTGTGGGCATGCACGTTCGTCGGGGCGTGCTCCACCGCGTGCCCCAAGGGCGTCGACCCGGCGGCGGCGATCCAGCAGGCCAAGGCGGCGACCGCGGCGGCGTGGGCGGCGGAGTTCCTGCTGCCGCGCCGCGGGGGCCGGCCGTGACCGCCCGCCGCCCGTACCGCCCGCCCGTCCGCCGGACCTGGTTCCTGGCCACCGGCGGGTACCGGGCGTACGCGCTGCGCGAGGCGTCCAGCGTCGTCGTCGGGCTGTTCGTGCTCAACCTCGTGATCGGCCTCGTGTCCGCGCACCGCGGGGTCGACGCGTTCACCCGGTGGGTCGAGCTGCAGAGGTCGCCCGCCGTCGTCGTGCTCACCGTCGGGGCGCTGCTGATGGCGGTCGTGCACGCGACGACCTGGTTCCGGGCGACCCCCGCGATCATCCGGGTGCGGCGCGGCCGCCGGCACCTGCACCGGGGCTGGGTGGTGCTCGCGCACTACGTCCTGCTCGCGGCGTTCGCCGTCGTCGTCGTGCTCTGGCTCGGGAGGTCCTGATGCGTCGCTGGGAGGGGCGGACGAACGAGCCGCTGCTCTGGGCCCTGTTCGGGGGCGGCGGGATGCTCGCCGTGTTCACCGTGCCGGTGCTCGTGGTGACGTTCGGCCTGCTGGTGCCGTTCGGGGTGTTCGGCGAGCCCGCCGAGGTGCACGCGACCGTGGCCGGGTTCGTCACGCACCCGCTCGGGGCGCTCGCGATCAGCCTGGCGCTCGGGCTGGTGCTGTGGCACTGCTGCCACCGGACCTGGCACGCGCTGCGCGACCTCGGGCTGCACCCGCCGGAGGTGGTCCGCGCGGGGATCTACGGCGTCGCGCTGCTGACCCCGGCGATCACGTACGCGCTCTGCCTCGCTGCCTGACCGCCGCGGCGGGGCACCCCCGGGCCCCCCGGGAGTGCCCCGCGCGTCGTCCGTGCGCCGGGTCCGTGCTCCAGGTCAGTGCGCCCGGTGCGGCACCGGCTCCGGCAGGCCCGCGTCGGCCCGGACCCGGCGGGAGAAGCCCTCGATCGACCGCAGCGCGTCCACCAGCTCGGGCACCCGCACGGTGAACGGCATCGCGTGGATCGTCTCGCCCTCCGCCGTCGCGGCCTCGGCCACCCGGGTCAGGTCGTCGACGTCGCCGGGCGTCAGCCCGATCTCGGTCAGCGTGTTCGGCAGGCCGACCCGCGTCGTGAACTCCACGAACTCCCGGATCTCCTCGACCGGCGCGCCCTCCAGCACGAGCTGGGTCACCGAGCCGATGTTCACCTTCTGCCCGTGGGTCAGGCCGTGCGTCTGCGGCGCGGCGGTGAGGCCGTTGTGGATCGCGTGCGCGGCGGCGAGGCCGCCCGACTCGAAGCCCAGCCCGGACAGCAGCGTGTTCGCCTCGACGACCTTCTCCACCGACGGGGTCACCAGGTGGTCGCGCACGGCGTCGATCGCCGGCAGCGCGTGCTCCCAGAGGATGTCCCAGGACAGCCGGGCGAGCGCGGTGCCGGTCGCGGTCGGCAGCCCGCCGGCCATCGTCGTGCCGTCCCCGCGGGCCACGGCGCGGGCCTCGATCCAGGTGGCGAGCGCGTCGCCGACGCCCGCGACGAGGAACTTCACCGGGGCGTTCGCGACGAGCCGGGTGTCGACGAGCACCAGGTCCGGGTTGTGCGGGAAGAACCGGTACTCCTCGAAGCCGCCCTCGTCGTCGTAGATCACCGAGAGCGCCGAGCAGGGCGCGTCCGTCGAGGCGACGGTCGGCACCGACACCCAGCGCGTCCCCGCGAGGTGGCCCGCGGCCTTGACCGCGTCGATCACCGACCCGCCACCCACGCCCACCACGACGTCGGCGCCGACCTCCCTGGCGCGGTCGGCGATCGTCTCGACCGCCTGCGCCGTGGCGTAGACGCCGAACCCGTCGCGGGTCAGCGGCAGCCCGGCCACGTCGAAGGACCGGGTCACGGCGTCGCCGACGAACGACCAGACGGTGTCGTCGGCGACGACGAGCGGGGTGCGGCCGATCGGCGTCACCAGCTCCCCGAGCCGTTCGATCGCGCCCGGGCCCTGGGCGTACCGGGCGGGGCTGATGAGGGTGCGGACGGGCGGGTGCTCCTGGGTCGCGGACACGGCTCCTCCTCCTGGGGTCGCGTCGGCGCCGGGCCCGTCGGTCGCGGTCGTCTTCGGCCGCCGACACCTCCACCGTACGGACCACCGGTGCCGGTCCGCCAGCGGCATGGGCGCTGGTCGGGGGCGCGCAGTAGGGTCGCGGCATGGCACTCACCGAGGACCCGCGCACCGCACCGTCGATCCGCTGGGGCATCCTCGGCGCGGGGGGCATCGCCGCCGCCTTCGCCGACGCGGTGCGGAGCAGCACCCGCGCCCCGATCGTCGCCGTCGGGTCCCGGGACCGCACCCGGTCCGAGCGGTTCGCCACCGCCCACGGCATCCCCACCACGCACGTCGGGTACCGCGACCTGGTCGAGGACCCGCAGGTCGACGCCGTGTACGTCGCCACCCCGCACTCCGAGCACCGCGAGCACGCCCTGCTCGCGATCGCCGCCGGGAAGCACGTGCTGGTCGAGAAGGCCTTCACCCGCAACGCCGCCGAGGCGGAGGAGGTGTTCGCCGCCGCGCGCGCCGCCGGGGTGTTCGTCATGGAGGCGATGTGGACGCGGTTCCTGCCGCACGTCGCCGCCGTGCACCAGGTGATCGACTCGGGCGAGATCGGCGAGATCGTCGCCGTGCACGCGGACCACGGCCAGTACTTCCCGTTCGACCCGGCGCACCGGCTGTACGACCCGGCGCTCGCGGGCGGCGCGCTGCTCGACCTCGGCGTCTACCCGGTGGCGTTCGCCCAGGACTTCCTCGGCGTGCCCACCCAGGTCCGCGCGGTCGGCGCGCTGACCGAGACCGGCGTCGACGGGCAGCTCGCGATCGTGCTCAGCTACGGCGACCGGACCCAGGCCGCGCTCACCACGACGCTCTGGGCGAAGACCCCGACGACGGCCGCGATCTCCGGCACCGAGGGCAGCATCACCATCGAGGGGTCGTTCTACGCGCCGACGTCGTTCCGGGTGGACCGGCGTGACGGCCGGTCCTGGACGTTCGACCAGCCGGTGCAGCACGGCCTGCAGTACGAGGCGGCCGAGGTCGCGCGGCGGGTCGCCGAGGGCGCGACCGAGAGCCCGCGGATGACGTGGGCGGACACGCTCGGCGTGCTCCGGACGATGGACGAGGTCCGGGCGCAGGTCGGGGTCGTCTACCCCGGCGAGTGACCCCCGGGGGGCCGGGGTGTCGGCGGGGGTGGATACCCTGGCGCGCGTGACGCTGCCCCACCCGCCGACGCCCGCGCCCCTGCCGACCGTGCCCGGCGGCCTGTTCGTGTCGTTCGAGGGCGGCGACGGCGCCGGGAAGTCCACCCAGTCCCGGCTGCTCGGCGACTGGCTGACCGGGCTCGGCCTCACGGTCGTGCTGACCCGCGAGCCCGGCGGCACCGAGCTCGGCCGGGTGCTGCGCCGCGAGGTGCTGCACGGCGGGCACGTCGACCCGCGCACGGAGGCCCTGCTGTACGCCGCGGACCGCGCGCACCACGTCGCGTCGCTGGTCCGGCCGGCGCTCGCGGCGGGGTCCGTCGTCGTGACCGACCGGTACCTCGACTCCTCCGTGGCCTACCAGGGCACCGGGCGCGACCTGGGCGCGCAGGAGGTCGAGGACCTGTCGCTCTGGGCCACCGGCGGGCTGCTGCCCGCGCTCACGGTGCTGCTCGACCTCGACCCCGCGGCCGGGCTCGGCCGGCTCTCCGCGCGCCCCGACCAGCCGGACCGGCTGGAGAGCGCGGGCGACGACTTCCACCGCCGCACCCGGGAGGCGTTCCTGGCGCGGGCCGCGGCCGACCCGGGCCGGTGGCTCGTCCTGGACGCCGCGCGCCCGGTCGAGGAGATCGCCGCCGACGTGCGGGAGCGGGTGGCGGCGCTCCTAGGCCTCGCCGCGGGCGGCGCGCGATGACGACCGTGTGGGACGACGTCGTCGGCCAGGAGCCGGCCGTCGCCGTGCTGCGGGAGGCCGTCGCGGACCCGTCGAAGATGACGCACGCCTGGCTGCTCACCGGCCCGCCGGGGTCCGGCCGGTCCAACGCCGCGCGGGCGTTCGCCGCGGCGCTCCAGGACCCGTCCGGCGACCCGCGGAGCCCCGGGTGCGCCACCGTGCTCGCCGGCACGCACCCCGACGTGACCTTCGTGTCGACCGAGGGCGTCGTCATCCGCGTGGACACCGTGCGGCCGCTGGTCGAGCTGGCGCAGCGCGCGCCCTCCCAGGGCCGGTGGCGGGTCATCGTGGTCGAGGACGCGGACCGGCTCAACGAGACGTCCGGCAACGTGCTGCTCAAGGCCATCGAGGAGCCGCCGCCGCGCACCGTCTGGCTCCTGTGCGCCCCCAGCCCCCAGGACGTGCTCGTCACCCTGCGGTCGCGCAGCCGGTCGGTGGCGCTCCGGGTGCCCCCGGTCGAGGCCGTCGCGGACCTGCTCGTGCGCCGGGACGGCATCGACCCCGGCGTCGCCCTGGTGGCGGCCCGCGCGGCGCAGTCGCACGTCGGCGTCGCCCGCCGGCTCGCCCGGGACCCCGAGGCGCGCGCCCGCCGGTCCGCCGTGCTCCGGATCGCCCCGCGGCTGCGCGGCGTCGGCGACGCGGTGCTGGCGGCCGCCGAGCTCGTGGAGACCGCGCAGGCGGACGCGAAGGCCGCCACGGAGGAGCGCGACGCGGCCGAGCGGCAGCAGCTGCTGCACTCCCTCGGCGCGGAGGGCCTCACGACGATCCCGCCGGCGCTGCGCGGGCAGGTCAAGCAGCTCGAGGACGAGCAGAAGCGCCGCGCCACCCGCGCGCAGCGCGACGTGCTCGACCGCGCCATGGTCGACCTGCTGTCGTTCTACCGGGACGTGCTGGTGCTCCAGCTCGGCGCCGACGTGCACCTCGTCAACGCCGAGCACGAGGAGGCGGCGCGCTCGGTCGCGGAGTCGTCGACGCCCGAGCAGACGGTCCGCCGGATGGACGCCGTGGGGGAGGCCCGCACCCGGCTCGAGGGCAACGTCGCGCCGCTGCTGGCGGTCGAGGCGATGCTCATCGCGCTGCGCCCGCAGGCCTGACCGCGGGCGGCCCGGCGGGCCGTTACCGTGGTCCGGTGACTCCCGCCTCGAGAGCCCTCAGCCGACCTGTGCCCGCGACCCGCCGCCGCGGGCTCGTGCGCGCCGCCGCCGTGGCCGCGGTCGCCGCCCTCGCGCTGGCGGGCTGCACCGCCCCGCGGGAGCAGACCGAGGTCACGACCGCGCCGACCGCGGCCGACGTCCGGGGCCTGGACGCGATCTACGCGCAGGAGCTCGACTGGCAGGCCTGCGGCGACCTCGAGTGCGCCACGCTCGTGGTGCCGCTCGACTACGCGGAGCCCGACGGCGACACCATCGAGGTCGCCGTCAGCCGGCACCCGGCCGCAGGCGACCGGCTGGGGTCGCTGCTCATCAACCCGGGTGGGCCCGGGTCGTCCGGCATCGACGCGCTGTCCTCGATCGCCCTGCCGCGGTTCGGCCAGGAGGTCGTCGACCGCTACGACCTGGTGGGCTTCGACCCGCGCGGCGTCGCGTCGTCGACCCCGGTCACCTGCGTCGACGGCCCGGCGATGGACGAGATCGTCGCCACCGACTTCGACTTCGGCACCGACGCGGGGATCCAGGCGGCCGAGGACGCGTACGGCGCCTTCGGCGCGGCGTGCCTCGAGAACACCGGCCCGGTCCTGGAGCACGTGGACACGGTGTCCGCCGCCAAGGACATGGACGTGCTCCGCGCCGTGCTCGGCGACGACACCCTGAACTACGTCGGCTACTCCTACGGCACGCAGCTCGGCGCGACGTACGCGGCGCTGTTCCCGCAGCAGGTCGGCCGCCTGGTGCTCGACGGCGCCCTCGACCCGACGCTGTCCTCCCAGGAGCTCTCGGAGGGCCAGGCGCAGGGCTTCGAGAACGCGCTGCGCGCCTACGTCGCCGACTGCCAGGCCGGCGCGGACTGCCCGCTCACCGGCTCGGTCGACGACGGCCTCGCCCAGGTGCGCTCGGTGCTCGACCGGGCGCGGAAGTCCCCGCTGCCGACCGGCACCGAGCGGCCGCTCACCGGCGCCCTCGCCTTCAGCGGCATCGCGCTCCCGCTGTACGACGAGAGCTCGTGGAGCTACCTCACGATGGGCCTGGACGCGGCGCTGTCGGGCGACGGCTCGGTCCTGCTCCAGCTCGCCGACCTCTACTACGACCGGAACGCCGACGGCACCTACGCGTCGAACTCCACCCAGGCGTTCTGGGCCATCGGCTGCGCCGACGACCGCGGCACCACCGACGTCGCCGAGATGCGCGCCCAGGCCGCCGCGATCGAGGAGGTCGCGCCCACCGTCGGGTACTTCTTCGGCTACGGCGGCGTGATCTGCGCGCAGTGGCCCGTGCCCGAGGCGGGCGGCCTGGACGACTACTCCGCGGCGGGCGCCGCGCCGATCGTCGTCGTCGGCACCACCAACGACCCGGCGACCCCGTACGCCTGGGCGGAGAGCCTCGCGGACACCCTCGACTCCGGGCACCTGCTCACGTACGAGGGCGAGGGGCACACGGCCTACGGCCGGTCCAACGCCTGCATCGCCGACGCCGTCGACGCCTACCTGCTCGAGGGGACGGTGCCCGCGGACGGCACCCGCTGCTGACCGCGGTCGGGCCCGCCCGGGGCCCGTCGTCGGCGGGGTGACGCGGCTCGCTTTGGTCGAGGCGCCGTCCGCCAGGTACAGTATCCGTGCTCGTCCGCCGCATAGGTGGGCGCGCGCCGCCTTAGCTCAGTCGGCAGAGCGTCTCACTCGTAATGAGAAGGTCAAGAGTTCGATTCTCTTAGGCGGCTCAGCTGGAGGCCCGGGAGTCCTCGTGGATTCCCGGGCCTCTTGCAGCAGTCCGGACGGCACCCCACCCGGTGCCGTCGCCCCCACCCTCCGCCGACGTCGTGCGGAGTGAGAGCAGTCGTCAGATCATCACCCTCAGTACCCGCACCACCACCCCCGCCGACACCGCGCCCGTCCAGTGGCGCCAGGCGGACGAGAACCTCTGGGCCGCCACGGCCGCCGGCGAGTACGCCGGCCTCATCGCCCGCGAGCCCGACGGCCACCACGTCAGCGACCACCTGTCGCGCCCCGTGGCCGTGACCCCGACCTGGGACCAGGCCGTCGCCGCGCTCGCCGCGGCCCGCCGTCCCACCGCGCCCGCACGCTGCGTGCGCACCCACCACCGTCCGCGCCCCTCGGGGCGCGGCACCAGGATCCGCGTCCGCGGTTCCGGTCCTCGAACGAGAGAAGACATCATGACCACCGGCACCGTGAAGTGGTTCAACGCCGAGAAGGGCTTCGGCTTCATCGCCCCGGCCGAGGGCGGCCCGGACGTGTTCGCGCACTACAGCGCGATCGCCTCCTCCGGCTACCGCTCCCTCGAGGAGAACCAGCAGGTCGAGTTCGACGTCACCGAGGGCCCGAAGGGCCCGCAGGCGGCGAACATCCGCCCGCTCTGAGCTGACGCGCGAACGCCGGCCGCCCCCTCGGGGACGGCCGGCGTTCTGCTGCCTCGGGTCGCTCAGACCTGGCGGTAGCGCTGCACCAGCGGGCAGTCGAACGGGTTCCGGGCCGCGAGCCCGACGTCGTTCAGGTACCGCACCACGATCGCGTAGGACCGCAGCAGGGTCGTCTCCGTGTAGGGCACGCCGTTGCGGAGGCAGTGGTCGCGCACCAGCAGGCGGGCCCGCTTCAGGTGCGGGCGCGGCATGCTCGGGAACAGGTGGTGCTCCACCTGGTAGTTCAGGCCGCCCATCAGGGTGCTCATCGCGTGCCCGCCGGTGATGTTCCGGGACGTCAGCACCTGCTTGGACAGGAAGTCCAGCCGGCTGCCCTCGGGGATCATCGCCATGCCCTTGTGGTTCGGGGCGAACGACGCCCCCATGTAGACGCCGAACACCGCGAGCTGCACGCCGAGGAACGCGAAGCCGATCGCGGGGCCCAGGAACCACAGCACCGCCGCGGTGTAGACGCTGAGCCGCACGACGAGCATCGTCAGCTCCAGCGTCCGGGCACGGGACCGCTCCTGCGCCAGCAGGCTGCGGAACGCCGTCACGTGCAGGTTCAGCCCCTCCAGCGTCAGCAGCGGGAAGAACGCCCACCCCTGCACCCGGGTCAGCGCCGCCATCACCCGGCTCTGCTTCGCGGCGTCCGCGTGCAGGAACACGATGGTGTCCGGCGCGATGTCCGGGTCCTTGCCGACGTGGTTCGGGTTCGCGTGGTGCCGCGAGTGCTTGGTCATCCACCACGAGTGGCTGATCCCGACGACGCCGTTGGCGAGGATGCGCCCCAGCCGGTCGTTCGCCGGTCCGGACGCCAGCACCTGCCGGTGCGACGCCTCGTGCGCGACGAACGCGAACTGGGTCAGCACGATGCCGAGGCCGCCCGCGATCAGCAGCTGGAACCAGGACCGGCCCAGCAGCACCGAGCCCGCGACGAGCGCCGCCAGGGCGATGCCCAGGCCGATCAGCAGCAGGACGTAGAAGCCCGGCGTGCGGTTCAGCAGGCCCGCGTCGCGGACCTGGCGGGAGAGCTCCTGGTAGGAGCCCGTCGACGCGGCCTGGTTCGGCCGGGCGGGCGCCGCGGTCGCGGCGGCGGGTGCGGGGGGTGTCACGAAGCGCGCTCCGAACGTGGGGGGTGGTCGACTTCCCAGCCGCTGGCGTGAGCGCGGACGCTCGTCGTTCGGATGCGTTCCACGCTACGTGCTCGCGCGCGCGAGCACCCGGGGGCTGTCCCCCCGATCGCGGGTGGATGTCGTGGAGGCACGGTAGGAAGGCGGTATGGAGCCGCGGATCAGCGTGGTGACGCTCGGCGTCACGGACCTCGACCGGCAGTGCGCGTTCTACGAGGCGATGGGATGGCCCGCACCACGCCGACCCGACGGGGAGGTGGCGTTCTTCCAGGCGGGCGGGATGGTGCTCGCGCTGTGGACCGGCATCGAGGGGCGCGGCGCGCCGGGGCTCGAGCTCGCGTACAACGTCCGGGCGGCCGCGGAGGTCGCGCCGGTGCTCGACGCGGCCGCGGCGGCGGGCGGGTCGGTCGTCCGGCCGGCGGCCCTCGCGGAGTGGGGCGGGACCTCCGGGGCGTTCACCGACCCCGAGGGGTACGTGTGGGAGGTCGCGCACAACCCGGAGTGGCCGATCGGGGAGGACGGGTCGGTCACGATGTGAGGGGCCAGGGCGGGCGCGGGTGTCGGGGGTCGGCGGGCCCGGGCCCCGGCGCGGTCCGGCGTCGTGGTGTGCCGCCGGTACGCTCGCGGCCGTGCCGTCGTACCGCGTGACCCTGGGCGTCGGGATGCTGCTCCCCGGCGTCGACCCCGCCACCCTGCTGCCCGCCGCGGCCGACGCCGCCCGGGCGCTGACGAAGGTCGAGGCGCAGGACGTCGCCGTGGTCGCGGGGGAGGCGCGGGTGGTCGTGCGGTACCTCGCGGGGGACGACGACTCGGCCACGAGGATCGGGCGGCGGGTGGCGGCCCGGGCGCTGGAGCTGGCGGAGGTGCGGCGGGCCGATGTGGCACGGCGGTCGGGGCCGCGCTGGGTGGCGGTGCGCGGGGTGGGGTGAGTACGGACCTCTGTCCCATCGTCGGTGGGGGGGCCGGCTCTCGCGCGGAGCGCGATTCGCGTCGGGGCCCCGTCGCCGGCGTCGTGCGCGCCTCCGGGAGCGGGACTGCGACCACGGCCTCACATGCCCGGGAGGTACGCCCGGACCCGGGCGCACGCCGCGTCGTCCCCGTCGTCGCACGCCAGGGAGTCCGCGACGGCCGCCGCGTACTCGTCGTCGTCGAGGTCGAACGCGAGCCACATCCCCTCGTAGAAGCTCTGCCAGTAGCTGCCCTCGTACGTGCCCGGATCGATGTCGAGCGTCTCGGCGAGCTCGGCCAGGTCGTCGAGGTAGCTCGTCTCCGGCGCGAACTCGCCCAGCCACGCACCGGATCCGCGGTCCTCCTCGGGATCGAGCGCGTCGGTCCCGGGCGCCGCGGTCGCCGGGCCTGTCGATCCGGCCGCCGTACCGCGCTCCGTCGCGACCGACCAGGGGGCCAGGCTCCCGGTGACGACCAGGACCACACCCCACGCGACGGACAGCACGACGGCGGTCCACGCCTGCCCGCGTCCGGCCCCGCCCAGGCGACGGGCATCGCGCAGCCCGAGCACCGCGAGGACGAGTCCGGGCAGCGCGGCGCCGCAGGCGCCGAGGACGACGGCGAGCAGGGCCAGCACGTTCCGAGGACGGGTCGCGGGCGGCGTCGGCGGCACCGCGTACGGGTCGTGCGGCGGGGGCAGCGGTCCTCCGGCCGGCGGTGGTCCAGCGGGCACGGGCGGAGGACCGGACGCCGACGGAGGAGTCGGTCCTGCGGGGTGCTGCGGAGTGGTCATCGGGGTCTCCTTCTCAGGTAGTCGGGGTGGTCGAGATGGCGACGTCGTCGAGCCCGGTCCAGCCCGCCCCGGGAGCGGCGGTGCCGGCGCTGAAGTCTGGCGCGTGGGGTGTCACGCGCGGTGTTCCACAGCGCACCGAGAACGACCGCCGAAGCGGCGGCGAGGCAGGTCGCGAGGACGCGTGGAGCGTCCGGCGGCGTGCCGCGGACCGGCGGACGCCACGTAGGTGGGGGCGGTCGTTGCTCGCCCTCCGTGATCTTCGCGTTGCGCGTTCGGCACTCGGTGCTCGACGGTGTCGTCAGTCACGGGCGTCGTCGTGCGGATCTCGCCGTTCAGAAGATCCACGGCTCACCGGTCTCGGGATCGATGCGGACCTCGCCGGTCTTCTCGTTGATCCAGGTCCCGTCATGCATCCGCCCCTGCAGATCGGGGACCGGCACTCCGTCGGGTCCCAGGAAGTCGCCGCCCCACACTTCCTGGCCGAAGGGAGGTGCAGGATCGAAGAAGCCGGGTCTCACCCCGGAGAGATCGCAGGCACCGGGATTCTCGTACGACCAGCTGGCGCCGGCGTCCGTGACCCGGATGTGTCCGGAGGCGTCCCGCTCCAGGCGATGCCACATGGGGTTGCCGCTCTTCAACGTGAGTACGTCATCGAGCGTCATCGGTTCGGTCGAGTACCAGTGCCAATGCAGCTTCGGGGTGGGAGAGAACTCGCACGTGAACACCGTCGCCTCGTCCCCCGCGGAATCCACGCTCATCACCTTCATGAGGTTGGGACCGGGTGCGTACTGATACTCATTGCGCTCCCTTCCGCTCCCCAGCGAGTAGGCGCCGCTCCGAGCCCTCCGGGCGAGGAGCATCAGGTGGTCGTCCTCCACGAGCTCCTTCAGGGCGGGGTTGGAGAAGTCGTGCGCATTCTGCGCCGAGACGTGGGCCGCGTCGGCCTTGTACAGGGCAGCCACCCACTCGTCGGACATGTTCGGTGCGCCGAGCGGCCAGTCGATCGCCGGGACGCCGTCGACGACCTCGTCGGGCTCCCACCTCGCCGGCTCGTCGTAGGGCGAGCACGCCGACACGAGGGCGATGCCGACGGCGGCCGCGATGCTGGTCAGGCTGGTTCTGCGCCGGGCGGCGGTCATGCTGTCTTCGCCTCGTCCAGGCGGCGGACCTTGTCGTCGTACCACCCCATGATCGAGTCGAGGTACTGGTCGGCGGACTGGCCGCCCTTGTGGACGACCTCGGGCGGGACCCATCCCTCGATGAGACCCAGCAGTGTTTCCCGGGCCTCGTCGGCTCGTTCTTTCGCCGGGCCCGTGTTCCGCCAGAGGTCATCGAGTGCGGTGTCGTACTGGTTCGCCCAGCTCTCCAGGGCGAGGTGCTCGGCCCCGGCCAGCACCAGGCTCGCGGCGATCCCGCCCTTGCCGGCCAACTCGCCCGCACCCAGCCCGGCGGTCGCCAACGTTCGCTCGACGGTACGGTCGCGCATCGCCGCTACCGCGAGCTCGTTCCCGAGCTGAGCGCCGTCGATCATCCCGAGCAGTCCGGCGATGCGCTCCAGGGCGTCGTTGTGAGTGAAGTCCGCCGTGGAACCGACCGAGGCGACGAGCCTGCCCTGGAGGTCCTTCGTCGCGTCCAGCAGCGCCCCGGAGGCCGCGTCGCTGCTCCGCACCTGGCCCAGCAGGAACGAAAGAGCGTCCCGTGAGATCTGCGTGGTCCAACCCTGCATGCCGAGCCAGTGGACGACTTTTCCGTCGGTCGCGACCGTCGAGCTCGACTCCAGAGTCGTGGTCGAGTCCGCCCAGACCGGTAGCTGGGCAGCGATCACTCCCGCCAGGGCGAGCAGCGCCTCGTCGTCCATGACTCCGGAGAACCGCGAGCCGCGATCCGTCCAAGCATCGATAATCGCGGCGTTGACCTCCGCGAGCTTCCTCGCGACACCCGGGTCCATGTCGGGTCCGAGAAGGCCCCCCGGGACGGTCTGAAGCGCTTCCCAGACGAGCATCGGCCCGGCGTAGCCGCCCGCGTCGTGCCAGTTGCGCTCCTGGTACCAGTGAATGATCCGGTCGTGGCCGCGCGTCGGATCGGCCAGCCAGTCGAGGGTCGACTGCGGATCACGAGCGAGGTGGCGGAAGATCGAGTCGGCCGGGTCGATGACGCGGGGGCCCTCGCCGAGCATCCGGTAGACCAGGTCAGGCGCCATGCCGACCCTGGGCACGACGTTGAGGACGAGGGCGTACAGGGTGCCGTTCTTGCGCTCCCAGTCCAGGATCGCGTCGGCTGCGGCCTGGACGAGGGTGCTGCTCATCGGCGCGACCTCGGGATCGCCGAAGAGATAGGCCACGGAGAGCGTGCTGCCGGGGGCATCGATGAGCGCCGAGATGTAGTCGGCCGCCTCCGAGGCGCTCCACATACTCGATGCCGACGACAATGCGTCGCGGAGTGCCGACTGGACGTCGCCCGCGATGGCGCTGCGGCCGTCGATCAGCGCTTGGTCCAGCACCATCAGCATCCGTACCAGCCCCGACCCCCCGAGGCCCTCGAGGAAGTCCCGCATCATCGAGGGGTCATCTGCCCAGGTGTCGAGGAGTGCGAGCAGGCCGGGGAGCGAGGTCGTGTCGCCTTGCAGCGTCAGCGTGCAGAGGTCCAGCAGCGCTCGACGGATGGATTCGACGTCGAAGTCGGCCGGTCGGCGAACTCCTGCCTGGGCGAGGGCCGACCCGGCGGCCGCCCAGTCGCCGATGGCGACACCGCCAAGAGCCGCTGTGACCTTGATGTCCGCCGCCTGGCGTCTGCGAACGAGCTCGGCTCGCTCCAGGGCAATGGTGGCCAGTGCAGACTTCGCGGCTGTGCGCGGGTCCGGCACGCACGCGCGGCCCGAGGACTTGGCCGCGTTGGTGGCGGCTGCCGTGTTGGGCGAGACGTAGGCGGGGGCTGCGGCGAGCTGCTCCTGTGCGGCCTCGGTCCGGAGCTTCAGCGCCCGGGTCTCCTCGGCGATGGATTCGACCTCGTTGGCGTAGATCATCAGTGCGGCGCTGTACGGTGCGAGCGCGTTGATGAAGGAGTTCAGGCGCGACAGGTGCGCTGCGCACGATCCACGGAAGGCGTCTCCAGCGGCTCCCTTCCACTCGTGCGTGGTGACAGGCTCGTAATGCGCACGGAAGGTCGTTCGTGCGTGGTCGAGGGTCAGGACGATGGTGTTCATCGCCCCCGAGCGAGCGCGGAGCGCTCCGGTGTCGCCCGATCCCGGGTCCTGGCTGGTCCAGTTCATCTCGACCTCCTCCTAGAGCGACGCGTCGGTCGTTCGGTACACGTCGACCGCGCTGACGGCGCCCTGCCCGAGTCGGAACATCTCGGCGGCGGCGCCGAGCAGCTGCTCCCCGACGGTGACGGACAGCGAGGCGAGGGCGGCGTCGACCGCGGGGCTACCCGACGCGCACGACGGTCCCCATCCGGGGCCGGGCATGAGCTGTGCCGCCGTGCGGATGCCACCCCCCGCGGCGGTCACAGCAGAATGGTTGACGGTCAGCTCGGTCATGTCAGAACTCCTGTCGATGTGGCACCGGGCTCGACGACCAGCGATCCCAGGTCGGGGAGCGGCAGCTGGACGCGGCTGACTCGGCCCGATGCGACGAACATCCCGCGCCCGGGGGTGAGATCTGTGGGCCGGGTCCTCGGGAGCGAGACCCCGACGAGACCGGGACCGTCGTCCTGCGCGGGTTGGAGGAGGAGGGCGCGCTTGGCTTTCCGCGCCTCCAGCACCGGACTGCTGAGCGATGACCACGAGGTGCTCTCCGCCTCCGCCAGGACGAGGTGCCCGTTCCGTCGCGCTGAACGGATGGCAGCGCTCAGCGGCATCTCGAGCTCGGTGCTCCCCAGATCAGCGAACCCTTCGATCGCCAGCGTCAGCGGAACGCCGTCCTCGGCGGGCTGCTCGAGGTCTGCCTGGACCTCGAGCAGGAGAGCGCGCATGTCGTCGACGCGATGTGCGCCTCGCCGCCACCACGGAGCCCGGCCGGCCGCGGACCGCGCCGGTCCCAGGAAGTAGAGGGGGGCATCCGGTCGGTGCCGGTGGAGCGCGAGCCCGAGCGCCACCAACGCGGTCGTCCGCCCGGATCCTGAGCCTCCGGCGATCATGAGAACGCCACGTCGGTCGAAGCCGAGCGGAGCGAGCGTCGCGTCGTCCACCCCGAGAACCGGGTCGTCCCCCACCGCCGCAGGCATGGATGCCGCCGGGATCACGGGCTCCAGCCTGCGCACGGCAGGCGCGGTCGGGACACCGGCGTGGCGGAGCTGATCGGCGATCTTCGCCACCTCGGCAGCCTGCACGGCGAGATCCGCGGCCCCAGCCGGCACCGCGATCTGCACCTCATCGGCAGTCCCGGCGAGAGCACCGCGGCCGGAGGGAGCGTCATCGCCCAGCACGTCGCGCGCTAGCCCGAGCTGGGTCTTGGTGTTCTCGTCGCTCTGGCGCAGGACGAGGCGGAACGGCATCGAGGCCGACATGGCGGTGGGGATCGCCGCCGGCCGTTCCGCCGCGAGTACGGCGTGCACTCCCAGCGGTCGACCTTCGGCGACGAGCCGGGAGATCCCCGCGACCACGTGCATCGTCTGACTGTCACTCTCCAGCGCCTCGCGAAGCGCTCCGATGCCGTCGACCAGAAGGTAGACGCGAGGCTCGTCGACACCGGAGAGCGCTCGGTACTCGTCGACCGACGAGGCGTGGCTCGCCGCGAAGCGGGCCGCGCGCGCGTCGAGCAGTGCCACGAGATCCGAGACCAGCCGTGATACCCGCTCGACGTCGGCGATCGAGACGACGCCGCCGACCTGTGGCAGCTCCTCCAGCATCCCCAGTGCGCCACCAGCGGCGTCGAGCCCGTAGATCCGCACGTGCCCTCGGGCAGAGGCGGCGGCGACCGCGACCGTCCGCAAGAAGGTCGACTTGCCTGCGCCCGATGTGCCGAAGACGACGCAGGCCCCGTCTCGGTCGGGTCGGTACGTGAACGTGCGTTGCGTCTGCTCGTCCGGGACGTCGATCACGCCCAGCGCGAGCTCTCCGTCTGCGCACTGGCCCTCGACGTCGAGGGGGATGAGGTGAGGGAGCGAGGGCAGCCACGGTCGCCGCGGCGCTGGGACCCCGGCCTGCTCCGCGGCGCGCCGCAGCGTCGCCACCACCCGCGCGGCGTCGGTCGGCCCCTCCGCTGGCCGCTCGAGCAGCGCCTCCGGCGGCGGTGGCACCGTCCACTCCTCCCCGGGCCCGAACGCCAGCGTCTCGATGCCCACCGACACCGGCGGGGGTGCGCTGTCGGACCGCCCGCCGACGTAGCCGGTCTGGAACATCGCGAGCCGCCCCGGCCCGGTCCGCACGGCGCCGCGCCCCGGGATCCGGGGGTCGAAGTGGGCCGCCATCGGGGAGCCGAGGACGTCGCTGGAGTCGGCCTCGTCGGCCATCCGCAGGGCGATGCGCAGGTTGGTGTTGGCGCGCAGGTTGTCCTTGATGACCCCGGCGGGGCGCTGGGTCGCGAGGACGAGGTGCAAGCCGAGGGAGCGCCCGCGCTGGGCGACGTCGACGACGCCGTCGACGAACTCGGGGATCTCCTGGACGAGGGCGGCGAACTCGTCCACGACGATCACGAGGGCCGGCGGGGTGCGGGGGTCGCCGGTGCGCTCGAGCGCGAGCAGGTCCTTGGCGCCGGCCTGGGCGAGCAGGTGCTCGCGGTGCCGGAGCTCGGCGCGCAGCGAGGTCAGGGCACGCCGGACGAGGTGGCCGGCGAGGTCCGTCACCAGACCGACGCAGTGCGGCAGCTCGACGCAGTCGGCGAAGGCGGCGCCGCCCTTGTAGTCGACGAACAGGAAGGTGACCCGGTCGGGGGAGTGCGCGGCGGCCATGCCGAGGACCCACGCCTGGAGGAACTCGGACTTGCCGGCGCCGGTCGTCCCGCCGACCAGGGCGTGCGGTCCCTGGGACCGGAGGTCGAGGACGAACTCGCCGTCGGTGCCCTGCCCGACCACGCCGCGCAGGTGCGCGTCGGACGACCGCCGGGCGGGCGGAGCCGTGCGGTCGAGGACCGACCCGGTCTCGTGCCAGCGCTCCACGACGGCACCGGCGTCCTCGGCGATCTCCGGCCCGGCGATCGCGAGGTAGCCGGCGGACCGGGGCAGGTCGGACTCGTCCAGGGTGAGGGCGCCCGCGTCGGTCACGCCCGCCAGGTGCCGCCCGAGGGCCGTGGCGGTCTCGGCGTCGAGGGTCTCGGGGTTGACGTCCCACCACTGGCCGTCGGCGGTCCGGCCGGTGCGCGCGCCGCGCTCGTCGGCGACCAGGACGGCGCGGCAGGAGGCCGGCAGCCTGCGCTGGGTGTCGGCGCGCCAGACGACCACGACCCCGGCGGCGAGCCCCTCCTCGGCGATCCGGACGAGCCGGCCGCGCTCAGCCGGGGCGTCGTCCTCGACGAGCAGCACGACCCAGGGCAGCGCGGTCCCACCGCGGGGCCGGGAGCCCTCGAGGCGGTGGGCGATGAGCTCCTCGACCTGCGTGACGACGGTCGCGCACGCGGCGGGGCTGGACGCGAGGTGCGCCCCGAGCGGGGAGTGCGCCGAGTCGACGTGCGGCAGCCACGACAGCCACTCCCAGCGGGACGCGCTGCTCCGTGACGCGAGGCCCGCGACCACCACCTCGGCCGGCGAGTGCAGGCACGCGACCTGCGCGAGCAGCGCGCGGACGACGGGGACCGCGTGCTCGGGGTCGCCGGCGACGCCCAGCACGCCGAGGTCGGTCAGGTCGACGGTGTGCGGGACGCCGTCGACGTCCCGCAGCTCGTCCAGCACGTCCTGGAGCTCCTGCCACAGGCCGGCGTCGGCGGAGCCGCGGGACGGCTCCTCGACCGTGGTGCGCGACGGTGCGGTGCCGGTGCCGACCCGGACCGCGAGGAACCCGGGCTCCCCGGGGCGGGTCGACCACAGGACGGGCGCGAGGCCGAGGGCGGCTCCCACGCTCTCCCGCGTCGCGGGGGCCTCCGCGAGCCGCGACTGCCGCTCGGTCTCGTGGTCCGCGCGGACCTGCGCGCGCAGCAGGTCGAGCCCGTCGTGGAAGGCGGCGGTCTCGGTGACGAGCTTCCGCTTGCCCGTGCTCCGGCCGTTCCACCAGTTGGCCACCATCATGAGCGGGCTGAGCGCCACGAACATGAGCGACATCGGGTTGCGGGTGAACGCGTACATCGCGGCGCCCATCACCATCGGCCCGACGAGCATCAGCGCCGGGAAGCGCGAGGGCGTCGGCGGGGTGGGCACGTCCGGCGCGGGGACGGTGCGCTCGGGGTAGCGGGCGACCAGCCGCGGCGAGCGGTTGTAGGCCATCACCGCCCCCGACGCCCCGGCGGTGTGGGTGCGGGCCTCGGGGTCGATCACGAGGACCTGGAGCTCGGTGCCGCCGAGCACGAGGATGTCGTCGGGACGCAGGACGCCGCGGGTCACGGCGCCGTCGCCGATGACCACGCCGTTGGCGGAACCCGCGTCGACGACCTCCACGACGTCGCCGACGAGCAGCCGCGCGTGCAGGCGGGAGACCTGGGGGTCGGTGAGGCGCAGGTCGCAGTCGGGGCCGCGGCCGATCGTGGCGGTGCCCGCGGGAAGGTCGAGCTCGCGGCCGGAGTCGGGGCCGGCGACGACGACCAGGCGGACGACCGCGGGCGCCTCGGCGCCCTCCTCGCGGTGGTCCGCCGCGGCGACGGTGATGGTCGACCCCGCGCGGAAGCCCGACTCGCTGAGGGTGGTCGCGGGATCGAGCGTGCGGAGCTCGACGTCGTCGGGCCGGTGGATGCGGAGCACGCGAGGTGGGGGCGGGGCGCCGACGGGATCCGCACGGACCAGCGCGTCGGCGAGGTCGCCCGTGGTGGCCGTGGCGTCGGTGGTGATCGTCACCGGGGTCGCCGGCGCGTGCGGTCGGCGCAGGACGACGCGGGTGCGCATGGCTCCTCCGGGACGGGACGGGACGGGAGAGGACGGTGGGCCGGTGCGCGCTGCGGCGGGTGCCGCGCGGGTGCGGCGCGCGCGACAGCCGTGCGGGAGGGTGGCACTCCTCCCGCACGGCGGACACGGTCAGCCGCGCAGCCGGGCGGCGAGCTCCGTGTCGGTGTCGCGGAGCACCTGGGCGGTCGTCCGCAGGTTCAGCGAGATCTGCGTGAGGTTCTCCACGGTCGTCGTGGCTGCGGTCGTGAACTGCTCGTAGCTCTGGTTGAACGCGCCAGAGGCCTGGTCGGTGACGAAGCCGGAGGAGACGAGGTTCTGGATGAACGCACGGAGCTGCGTGAGCTGGTCCGTGAGCTGGTCTCGTCCTGTGGTCAGCCTGTCGGCTGCCACGGTCATCTCCTCGAACGTCACGTTCATGTTGGCCATGGGGGACTCCCTCGTCGTCGGTGGCGGGCAGGGGTATGGGTGAGCCCGGGGTCCGGACGCTAGCGCGGTCCTCGGTGCCGCCGGAAGAAGGTTGAGTGCCCGCTGGGGAACAATGAGTGTCCTGCCGAAAGACCTAGGTGTCGAAAAGGGGCAGAAGGGGCGGTCCTGCTACCTGAGAGGTTGCAGCTCTGAGCGTCGTCGGAGGCGGTGAGTGGCAGGACCTGCGCCGCGGTGAGTGGTGCCTGGGTCCGTGACTCCGCCGCTGGCGGTCGTCCTGACCTGCGGGTCCGCTACTGTCCCGTTCGCCGGGGCGCCCGGCGCCCCTCGGCACGCGGGTCGAGGGACCGTCGCGCCGACCGTCCGACGAAGGGGTTCGCGTGTCCGCCAGTCCTGCAGCATGGAAGGCGTTGTCGGGTCGCCGTCGAATTGTCGTGTGCGCGGCCGCGATCGCCATTCTCGCGCTCGTTTCCGTGCTGCTCGTCCCGCGGCATTCCGCCGCCTCCGAGCAGCACGGTCTGCAGACGATCGGCGTGCGGCTCGGGACCGACGGCGCGATCCGGGCGGTGTCGACGGCCAGTGTCGTCCAGGACGAGGACGGGCGGGTCGCGGAGCACCACGAGGACCTGGAGCCCGCGCAGGCCGCGGCGCTGCTGCCGGTGCGGGTGCAGACCGCGTGGTGGCACGAGGGGACCTCGGGCACCGACCTGGCCGACCTCGACGGCAGGTCCGGGCGGTTCGTCGTGCAGGTGGTGATCCAGGACCTCACGGCAGAGCCGACCGACCTCGCGTTCGAGACGGACGGCGCGCGCTACCAGCAGCAGGCGCTGGTGGGTGTGCCGCTGACCGTGGTCGCGAGCGCGACGGTGGGCGCCGGGGACCGGGTGATCCAGGTGGACGACGGCTCGCAGGACGACGCGCGGGTGACCGACGGCGTGCTGGTCGAGACGACCGAGGGCGATCGGTCGGTGCAGTGGGCAGCGTTCCTCGCCGCCCCCATGCTGTCCCCGACCGCCGACCTCACCCTGGTGGTCGAGTCCTCGGCCTTCCGGGTGCCGTCGTTCGACCTGACGGTCCAGCCGGGGCTGGTGACCGACCCCTCCGTGGGCGCGCTCATCGACCGCGCGTACGGGGCGGACGGGTACGCCGCGCGGCAGGAGGGCGCGGCGATCGCGCTCGTGCAGCGGGTGGGGCGGAGCCTGTCCGACGCGCTCGACTTCGTCGACCAGGTGCACGAGGCGCTCGGGCAGGACGTCGCGCACCTCGGTGAGCGGACGTATCGGAACCTGGGCTCGAGCTCCGAGGACGTGCTGGACCACCTCGGGCGCACGGCCGAGGACCTGGACGTCGTGCTCACCGACGCGCGGTCCGGCCTCACCCGGGTCGGTTCCGACACGCACCGCGGCGTGCAGGACCTGGCGCGGTCGGTCGCCGAGATCCTCGGCTCGCCCGGGCTGCGCCCGACGATGTCCGAGACGGTCGTGGCCGGCTGCTCGGTCACGATGCCGACCCTCGCGGACGGCGAGGCCCGGACCGTGTCCGCCACCGTGCAGGTGGCGAACGCGCAGCTCCGGGCGGTGGCGGACCTGTTCGCCACGGGCTGGGACGCCCCGCCCGACAACTGCCGGACCGCGCTGCACGACCTCGTGCTGGAGACGGTGGGCGACCCGGCCGCGCTCGAGGACCCCGAGGCGGCGGCCCGCTGCGACGCGACCCCCGAGCACCAGCGGACCATCGCGTGCACCCTGGCGGTGGCGCGCCGTGTGCTCGCGACGGACTTCCGGCTGCTCGCCGCCGACCTGGAGGACGTGCTGGACCTGGCGGACCGGCTGGGTGTCGGGGCGCTGACCGGCGCGCTGGGGGGCGCGCAGGGGCTGGCCACCTCGTTGACCACGCTGCGCGAGGAGGTCACCGCGGCCCGGGCGGAGTCCGGGTCCGTCGGGGAGGACCTCGCCGGCTGGGCGTCGCGCATCAGCGACGCGGTGGACGACGCCCGCGCCGCGTCCGCGGCGGCGCGCGTGGGACTGGCCGGCACGGCGGCGACCGTGGACCGGCTGCGCTCGGTACGGGACGACGTGCGCGCGGCGCTGTTCGACGCCGACGACGGCCTCGGCGCGGCGCTGGACGCGCTGACCGGGGCCGGAGAGATGCCCGCCGCCACTGGCGAGTGGTTCCTCGCGTCGCCGTACCCGGGCGCCCTCGACGACCTGGTCGAGACCCTCGGCACCGACGAGTGCCCCCGGGACTGGGCCGAGGACCTCGGCCCCGACTCGTCGGCCGAGGAGGTCGCGCAGTCGCTGGAGCGGCTCGGCGAGGCCGACTGCCCGCTCGGCGACCTGGCCGCGGCGACCGCCGACCTGGTGGCCGGCTACGCGAGCGCGATCGCGGCGACCGACCTGCTGGCGGACGGCGCCGCCACGGCGCGGGCCGCGCTCGACGCCGTCGAGGACGCTCTCGACGCCCTCGACGCGGCGGTCGAGGAGCTGCACGCCCAGACCGGTGCCTCCGGGCCGATCGCACAGGCTCTGCTCGCCCTCGACGACCCCGACGCGGGCACCGGGGCGCTCGCGGCCGTCGCGGCGGAGATCGAGGAGGTGCGCGCCCTCGTCACCGACGGCGGGGACCTGGACGCGCTCGACGAGCGGCTGGCAGGCCTGGTGACCCTGGTGACCGGGATCTGGCCCGACGACGCGGTCCTGCCGGTCTCCGGCACCGAGGGCTGCACCGCCGTGCAGCCGCCCCCGACGGGGCGGCCCGGGCCCGCGGCGCAGGCGGTGGTGTGGCTGGCGAACCGGCTGCTCTGCCTCGAGGCCGACCTCGGGGCACGGCTGCACGACCTCGACGACCGGCTGGGTGCGGTCGGGCAGGGTTCCGACGCGCGGCTCGCTCTCACCTCCAGGCGCACCCTGGACGCCGCCGACCGCGCCCACGAGCAGATCGACCTGCTCGCCTCCGGGCTCGTCGCCGAGGTGACCGCGCAGCGGCAGGAGGCCACCGCGGCGTCGCAGGCGCTGGTCGCGGCGGCCCGCGCACAGGTGCGTGAGGAGATGGACGCGGTCCTGGCGGGGTACGACCTGGCGACCAGCGGGGTCCTGCAGCAGCTGACCGACGCGATGCAGCAGTCGGGCGCGCAGTCGCTCGCCGTGGCGGGGTCGCTGGGCGCGGACTTCGCGGACCTGCTGGCGAACCTCGGCTCACCGGACCCGACCAGTCGGGGCGGCCTGCTCGGCAAGCTGCACAGCATCACGACCCAGGTCGGCGAGACCGGTGGCGTCCTGGACGTGGTGCACGGCGCCACCTCCGCCTACGGCAGCGTGCGGTCGGGTGAGCTGCGCGACCTCGACCTGCGGGCCGCGCAGTTCGCCGCGGCCGAGGAGCGGCTCGCGGAGTACCGGCCGTTCGCCGACGTCGACGACGACCTGGAGACGGTGTTCGTGTTCCAGGTCCGGGGCGACCGGTGACCGCGCGCGGTGTGCGGGCCGCCGTCGCCGGGGTGGTGGCCGCCGCGCTGGCCGGGCTCGGGGGGTGCACCGCCCCCGAGCCCCCGGGAGCGGTCCCGGCGCTGCGGCCCGAGCTATCCCGCTCCGGGGAGCTGGCGGAGCCGGTCCGCCTGGGGGTCCTGGTCCCTCCGCTGGAGGGTCCCGGGTCGGAGTACCGCCCACTGGTCGAGGGGGCCCGGGTCGCGGCGTACCGCTTCGGGCTCGGCGGCGACTCCGTGGAGGTGAGCGTCGGGCTGGACGACGGCACGCCGGACGGCGCGCTGCTGGCGATGCGCGCGCTGCTCGACGCGGGGGTTGCGGGCGTCGTCCTGGCCTCGCCCGGGCCGCACACCGCCGACGCCGTGGCGGCGGCCGACGAGGCCGCGACCGCCGTCGTGCTGCCGTACGGCTCGGCCGCCGGGCCCGCCCCCGGCGCCTGGTCGCTCGCGCCGAGCCCCGACGTCGTCGCGGAACGGGTGCACGACGCGCTCGACGGGCTCGCGGCGCGCCGGCCGTACCGGGTGGTCGCTGCCGACAGGCCGACCCCGGCGCGCGACGACGCGCAGCCCGAGGACCCGGCCGGCGGTGCCGGGTCGCCCGACGAGCCGTCCTGGACGGGCACGCCGGACGACCCGGAGGCCACCGCCGCAGAGATCGTCACGCTGCTGGAGCAGCGTCTGGTGGACGCGGTCGTGGTGGACGCCCCCGCGGTCGACCAGGCTGCGCTCGTGGTCGCGCTGCAGGGGCGGCTCGGGACCCGCCAGCTCCCGGTGGTGCTGAGCCCGGACGCGCTGACGCCGGTGTTCGGGGACCTCCTCGCGGCCGCGGGCACCTCCGGCGGCCGGCTCGTGGGTGTGGGTACCGACGCGCAGGACCACGCCGCCCTCACCGGTTCGGGCGCCGGGTCCCGTACCGCCTCGTTCCTCGCGGCGGTACGGCTCGCGGCCGGCGACCCGGGGTGTCGCAACGTCTACGACGACGACGCCTGCGCGGCCGGCGTGCCGAGGGCCGACGCCGCGAGCCACGACGCCGCGCTGGCACTGGTCCGGGCGGTGGACGCGGCGGGCTCGGTCGAGCCGGCGCGGGTCCGGGAGGCGCTCGGCGGCCTGCGGCTCGGCCGCGGCGACGGCCTGGCCGGGCCGGACCTCGACTTCGGGACGGCACAAGCCCTTGCGGACGACGACGTGGTGGTCCTGCACGCCTCGACGTCCGACCCCGGCGTGCGTCCCACCGCGGCGGACGGGACGCGCCCGGCCCTGTCCTGGTTCGCCGGGGCCGCACCGTGACGGAGCCGGCCGCCGCGGGCCGCGCCCTCGGCAGCCGGTACGTGCTGCTCGAGCGGATCGGGCGCGGTGCGTCCGGGGAGGTGTGGCGGGCGCACGACCGCCAGACCGGCGGCGACGTGGCGGCGAAGCTGCTGTGGCCGCAGCACGCGGCCGACCCGGAGATCCTCGCCCGGTTCGTCCAGGAGCGGTCGGTCCTCCTCGGGCTCGACCACCCGCAGGTGGTCCGGGTCCGCGACTTCGTCGCCGAGGGCCGGGACCTCGCGATCGTGATGGACCTGGTCGAGGGGCCGAGCCTCGCCGGGGTGCTCCGGGAACGGGGCACCCTGGCGCCGGCGGCCGCGGTCCCGCTGGCCGCGGCGGTGCTGGACGCTCTGGACGCCGCGCACCGCCGCGGGGTGGTGCACCGCGACGTCAAGCCGGACAACGTCCTGCTGGCTCGGCCGGGCAGCCTCGCGGCCGCGGACGTCCGGCTGGCCGACTTCGGTATCGCCGGGATCGTCCAGGACGAGGGGGCGTCGGGCACCGAGCTGGTCGGCACGCCCGCGTACATGCCGCCGGAGCTGGTGGCGTACGGGAAGTTCGGGCCGGCGTCGGACGTCTACGCGGTCGGGGTGCTGCTGTACGAGCTGCTCGCCGGCAGGACGCCGTTCGCCGGCGAGGGCACGCACATGACCCTCGGCATGCGCCAGGTGGAGGACGCCCCGCCGCCGCTGCCGGTCGCCGAGCCGCTGCGGGAGGTGCTGCACCGTCTGCTGAGCAAGGACCCCGGTGCGCGGCCGACCGCCGCGGCGGCTGCGCAGGTGTTCCGGTCGCTGGACGACCCGGCGCTCGCGGGACCGGCGCTTCCGCCCCAGCCCACCCCCGCGTCCTGGTCGCGGAGCGCGTCGTCGCTGCCGGGCAAGCGTGCGGTGGAGGCGGCCCTGCGCGGGTCGACGGCCGCGGCAGGCGACCGCACCACCCACGGCGGCGGTGCGGCAGGGGCGCGGGACGGGGCGCGGGCCGGTGCGCCCGACGACTTCGACGCCACGTCGTTGCGCGCCGCGCCACCGGTGCGCCCCGGCCGGCCCGCGGCCGGCGAGGCAGATCCGGAGCCCGGCGACGGCTCCACGATGATGCGGGCGACCGCGCCCGACGTGCGGCTCGTCCCGCGGAGTACGACGGGCCGCAGGCTGTCGACGCGCACCCGGGTGCTGATCGGCCTGGGGTCGGCGCTCGCGGTGGCCGGCGCCGGCGCCGGCGTGTGGGCCTCGGGTGTTCTCGACCGCGAGCCGGTCGACCCCGAGCTCGACATCACGACGGCGGCCGCGCACCGGAGCGGAAGCCACCTGCCGACCGGGCTGCGGGTGGACCTCGACGCCTCCTGGGACGCGTCGGACCGGGTCACCCGGTTGCGTGTCGCGCTGTCGGCGGCTCCGAACGCACCGCTCCGCGGCGACGTCCTGGTCGTCACGCCGGCGCCGGACGGCGGCTGCGCCGACGTCGCCGAGGAGGAGGGCGTGGTGCGGCCGGTGCGGGCGTCCAGCGACGGCGTGGACCTGGCGTGCGGCCAGCGGCTGCTCGATGTCGACCTGTCCGGCGGGTCGACGGCGGTCGTCGACCTGGCCGTGGACCTCGCGCCAGTCGACGCCGAGGGGACGGCCGCCGACGACTACGGTCCGTGGCTGGAGACGGTCCAGCAGGCCACCGACGCGGCGCTCCCCGGCCTGCCGGGTACCGCGTTCGCGCTGCAACGGGTCACCGGGGTCCGGGTGGAGCCGACCGGGGTGACGCTCACCGGGGCCGCGACCGCGGTCCCGTACCGGGTGACCGCGCTCTGGGCGGGCGGCGGCGAGGCCGGTGCGACCGAGCTGTTCACCCAGGACACGAGCGACGGCATGGAGACCGAGCTGCTGCACCAGCTCACGGGGGACGCAGGGCTCGACGGCGTGTCGGTGTCGTCCTGCTACGCGGCCCAGGTCGTCGGCATCCGGGTGCTGGCCGAGCAGCCCGAGGCGTCGTGCCACGTCCGGGCCGTCGTCGGCGCGCTCGACTCGGGCGAGGCCGGCTTCGCGATCCGGATGCGCTGACCCGGGCTCGCACGAGCGCGACGCCGGAACGCGCCGGCTCCGTGCGCGGGCCCGCGACCACCGCCCTCGACCGGGCAGGTGTGTCCGGGCCCGGGCGCGGTGGACGCGGTGCGGGTCCGTCAGACGAAGGAGAGCGGCACGGCGCCCTCGTGCTGGTCGACCCAGTTCCCGGGGTCGCGCCAGACGACGCGGGCCTCGACCGAGTCGGCGTGCGTGCTGATGGTGAAGGAGAAGCTCTCGCCGGGGGCGAAGGGGTACCGGTAGTCGTCCGCGATCTCCTTGATCGCCGAGGCCACGAGCCCGAGCTCGTCCTTGTAGTCCCACGGGATGGTCGGTCCCGCCGGTGCGTTGAGGTAGTCCCAGCCGTCCGGGAAGAGGTCCACCGACATCCCGCCGCCGAGGACGATCGTCTCGTCGGTCTGGTTGGTCACGACCACGTTCAGGTGGTGGATCGGGTCACCGGCCGCATACAGCGTGAAGTTCCCGTCGGACGCGCTGACCTCCTGGGCGCGGTCGGCGGGGAACGTGTCGAGGTACCGGAGGTCCACGTGCAGCCCGTCGACGACGACCTCGCCGACGGACTCGCCCGCGCGGGACAGTCCGCCCGCCCACGCGGGCACGCTCCCGTCGGAGGCGGTGGTCGTGCCCGGATCCTCCTCGACGGGCTCGGGCACCGGGCTCGCGGTCGGGGTGTCCTGGACGACGGGTGTCGGGTCGGGCTCCTGCGGCGGCGACGCCGTGCAGGACGCGAGGGCGACGCTGGCGACGGCCACGAGCAGGAGCGGACGGCGGGTGCGCCTCATGGTGCGGGTCCTCCGAGGGTGCGGGAGCCCGCCGACGCCGACGGGCAGCCACCACAGTGGTCACCACCGACGCCTGAGTGGCGGCGCTCCGGAACTTCCGTAGGTGCTCCCTCCCAGGTCGGCGCGTCCCGAGGCGTCGATACTCAGCCCGCCCGGCCGCCGTAGTGCGCCGCCAGCCGCGCGAACCCCTCGTCCAGGCTCACGGCCGGCGTCCACCGCAGGTCGGCGCGGGTCGCGCGCTGGTCGAACCAGTGCGCCGTCGACAGCTGCTCGGCGAGGAACCGGGTCATCGGCGGCTCGTCCGTCCCGGGGCGGAGCCGCCAGACGGCCTCGACCAGGCCGCCCGCCGCGCGGGCGAGCCCGGCGGGGACGCGCCAGGCCGGGGGCCGCACCCCGCCCGCGCGGCAGATGCCGGCGAGCAGGTCGGCGACGGTGCGGGGCTCGCCGTTGGTCAGCACGTAGGCGTGCCCGTGCACCTCGGGCGCGCCCGCCCGGTCGAGCGCGGCGACGATGCCGTCGGCCGCGTTATCGACGTACGTGGTGTCGATGAGGGCGGCGCCCTGGTCGAGCAGCGGCAGCCGGCCGCGCGCGGCGCGGTCGAGCACGCGCTCGACGAGCTGGGTGTCCCCGGGGCCCCAGACGAGGTGCGGGCGCACGGCCACGACGGCCATCCCGCCGTCGCCGCCGCGGTCGCGGTCGAGCGCCAGCAGCTCGGCCGCCGCCTTCGTGCGGGCGTAGTCGCCGCGGGCGTGGGCGGGGTCCGCGGGCTCGGCCCCGACGCCGACGAGCGACGAGCCGCCGTGCGCGACCGACGGCGACGACACTTGGACGAACCGCCGGACGCCGGCGCGCTCGGCGGCGTCGAGCAGGGTGGTGGTGCCGCCGATGTTGACGGCGTCGAACTCCTCGCGCGGGCCGGCGAGCGACACCCGCGCCGCCAGGTGCACGACCGCGTCGACGCCGTCGAGCGCCGCGGCCACGGCAGCGGGGTCGGTGACCGAGCCCGCGACGTCCCGGACCCCGGGCACCCCGGAGGGCCGGCGCTGCAGCGTGCGGACGTCCTCGCCGCGGTCGGCCAGCACGCGCGCGACGGCGCCGCCGAGCAGCCCGGACGCCCCGGTCACCAGGACGGTCACGGTGCGCCCACCGGCCCGCCGGACAGGACGCGCGAGGCCCACGCCGCCAGCCGGGTGCGGTCGATCTTCGAGTTGTGCCGGACGTCGGTCGGCATCCGCGGCGCGACCAGGACGGCCGCGAGCGGCACCGGGGAGGCGGCGCGCGCGGCCTCCGCCAGGTCCGACGGGGCCAGGCCGGCGCGCCGGAGCGCCTCGTCGGCGGGCGGCTCCACGACGGCGACGGCCTGCTGCACACCCGAGGGCCCGACGCCGACGACCGCCGCCCGGCGCACGCCGGCGACGCGCTCGACGTGCTGCTCCGGGCCGACCGGCGCCAGCGGGCCGTCGGCGGTGACGAGGACGTGCGCCAGCCGGCCCTCGATCCACAGCCGGCCCTCGGCGTCGAGGTGGCCGACGTCGCCCGTGCGGTGCCAGCGGCCGTCGGGCACGTCGCGCTCCGCGGCGCGGTCGGTCAGCCACAGCCGGTCGTAGTGCTGCTTGAGGTGCGGCGCGCTGATCAGCACCTCGCCGAGCACGCCCGGGGCGTCCGACGGCGCACCGGTCGCGGCCCCGTCGGCGTCGAGCGCGCTGACGAGCACCCGGCCGGGGCCGACCGGCCGGCCGACGCAGACGCCCGCGTCCGGCGCGGCCGCCGCCGCCCGGATGCCGTCGAGCGTGATGTCGGTGACCAGCAGGCACTCGGTCATCCCGTACGGCGTGTGCGCCTCCGCCGCGGGCATCAGCGCGGCGGCGGACCCGAGCAGGTCGGCGCTGATCGGGGCGCCGGTGGACAGGAACGTCCGGACCCGGGCGAGCGCGGCGCGGTCGTCGGCGTCGAGGTCGTCCGCGGTCGCGACCACGTTGAGGATCGCGGCGGGGGACAGGAACACGATCGAGCCGTCGGCGGCCCGCACCGCGTCGGCCACCGCGCGGGCGGTGAGCGTGCGGGGCGCGGACACGTCCATGTCGGGCGTCACCGAACGCGTGCCCAGCGCCGGCCCGAGCAGGGCGAACGGGGCGAAGCCCGTGACCAGGCCGGTCTCCGGGCCGACGTCGAAGTGCGTCGCGAGCACGTCCCGGAGCGCCGACAGCTGGGCGTGCGTGTAGACGACGCCCTTCGCGGGGCCGGTGGAGCCGGACGTGAACAGGATCGCCGCCTCGTCGGCGGGACCGGGCTCGGCCGGCAGCGCCTCGTCGCGGCCGAGGTCGGCGACGTCGACGAGCAGGTGCGCCACGCCGAGCGCGCGCCGGGCCGCGGGGCCGAGGGGCTCGGCCGCGATCCGCACGCCGGGCCAGCCGAGCGCGCGCGCCGCGAGCAGGCCCTTGGTCTGCCCGACCACCCAGTCGGGCTGGGCGCCGCGCTGCGCGCGGGTCAGGCCGCGCGGGCCGAGGCCGGCGTCCGCGACCACCACGACGGCGCCGATCCGGAGGCAGGCGTACACCAGGGCGGTGAGCGTCGGGCCGGGCTGCACCAGCAGGGAGACCCGGTCGCCGCGCTCGACGCCCACCCGCCGCAGGCCGGCCGCGATCCGGCGCACCTGGCGTGCGAGTAGCCGCCAGGACACGGTCCGCGGGCCGCCGTCGGCGCCCATGTCGAGCACCGCCGGGCCGGGGTCGTCGGCGCGGGCGTCCAGCCGGTCCCACAGGGGGGTCCAGGGGGCCGCCTCGTCGGGCGCCTCGTCGGCCGGCATCGCCCGGTCCGGGGCGGCTGCGGCGCCCCCGGCGGAGGAGCCCGGCACCGCCTCTGCGAGCCAGTCGACCATCGGCGTCGCCCAGTCCACGTCCTCCGCGACCAGGTGCCCCGCGCCCTCGTGCCGGTGCACGCGCGCCTGCGGCAGCCGGTCGACCAGGTCGTCCAGGTACCGGTCGCGGAACACCGGGTCGCGCGGGCCCCACTGCAGCAGCGCGGGGACGTCGAGCCGGGCGACGCCCGCGGCGATCCGGCGCAGCTCCGGCGCGCTCGGGTGGTCGCGGTGCCCGGGGATGTCGGCGACGAAGCCCTCGACCCCGCCGCGGTCCGCGGCGTGCCGGTAGGGGGCCCGGTACGCGTCCGCGACCTCCCGGGCCAGGGGCGGGTGCGCCAGGGCGAGCGTGGTCTCGAGGAACGCGGGCGTGGTCGACGTCGCCAGGCGCAGCACCGGCCCGGCGGTCGCCGCGCGCAGCGGCGCCGGGATCGGCTCGCCGTCCGGGTGGGCGACCGCGGTGTTGAGCAGCGCGAGGCCCGCCAGCAGGTCGGGGTGGTCGACCGCCCAGCCCATGGCGACGACCCCGCCCCAGTCGTGCCCGAGCACCACGACCGGCCCGGTCAGCCCGAGGGCCGTGGTGAACGCGTCGAGGTCCCGGACCCGCTCGGGCAGCGTGCGGTGCCGCCCGGTGCGCGCGGAGAAGCCCATGTCGAGCTGGTCGACCGCCACGACGCGCCACGCCGGCCGGCCCGCGGCCGCGGCGTCGAGCGTCGCCGGGATCAGCGACCGCCACAGGTAGGACCAGGTGGGGTTGCCGTGCACGGCGAGCACCGTGCCGACCGGGGTGATGCCGCGCGCGGCCAGCTCGGGGCCGGTGTCGAGGTGGTGCCAGGCGGGCTCCCCGACGCCGAGGCCGGTGTCGGGGGTGCCGTCGGGGAGCGGCAGCAGCCGGCTGAACCGCGGGTCCAGGCCGGGCAGCCCGGCGGGCGGGGCGGAGGCGGGACGGACGCGGAGCGGGGCAGTCACCAGGCGAGCTCCATCATCGCGGTGTTGATGCCCGAGCCGACGCCCATGAGCAGGACCCGGTCGCCCGACCGGAGGGAGTGCTGCTCCTCGACCAGCGTGATCGGGATCGACGCGGGGCCGACGTTGCCGAGGTGCGGGAAGGTGGTGGGGACGCGCTTCCGGTTCAGGCCGACCGCCTTGACGATCGCGTCCGTGTGCACCCGGGACACCTGGTGCGTGACGTACCGGTCCATCGACGACCAGTCCCAGTCGCGCTGCGCCTCGTGCCAGGCGTCGACCACGAGCTCCAGCCCGCCCTCGAGCAGCGCCCGGGCGTCGGTGAGCATCGCGTCGGCGCTCCCGACGCACAGGTCGTGGAACCGCGTCGCCGCGCGGGTCACGCCGCCGAGCACCCGGTGCCCGCCGGGGTTCTCGTCCGTCCGGCCGAGGACCGCGGCCGCCGAGCCCGAGCCGAGCGTCAGCGTCGCGAACTCCTCCATGAAGTCCTCGCGGCCGACCTCCGGCCGGAGCAGGCGCTCGACGGTGGTCCGCTGGATGTCGTCGGCGTCCTCGCCGTTCACCACGACCGCGTACCGCACCTGGCCGGACTCGATCATCGTGGCCGCCAGGCTCATGCCGTTGATGAACCCGAGGCAGGCGTTCGCCACGTCGAAGTTCACCGCGTGGCTGCCGAGACCGAGCCCGTGGTGCAGCCGCACCGCGACGGACGGCTCCAGGTGCTTGCGGGTCACCGACGTGTTGATCAGCAGGCCGACGTCGCCGGGGTTCACGCCCGCCTCGCGCAGCGCCGCGGTGCCCGCCGCGATCGTCGCGGTGTCGGCGTCCTCGCCGGGCCCCCAGTTGCGACGCTCCTCCACCCCCGCGACGCGCTCCAGGACCGTCCGCGGCAGCCGCAGCCGGCGCAGCGCCGACCCGAGCCGCTCGGAGATCTCCGCGGACGTGGTGATGCGGCTGGGCAGCCGGCTCGCGACGGAGAGCAGCGAGACGTTGCCGAACCGGGTGGTGGCGTTACCGGACACACGGGCTCCAGACGGGCAGAGGACGAGCGGGGGCTCGCGGCGTACTGAGGGAGCCAGCATGCTGCACCCGGCTCCAGCGCGCGCCACGAAGGTCCTGGTGCGACGGAGCGGACCTCTCTGCCGGGAGGTCCGGGACGGGGCACCACGGGGGGAACGACCGCGGGGCGGCGCGGGTTCCGGCGCGCGCACGTGGTGTCGGACACGTCCGGCCCGGGCCGACAGGGGAAGCGCCGTCCCTGGTGGCGGGGCCGCGGACGCGCCTAGGTTGGGTGCCATGACCGACGTGCTCGTGACCGCCGCCGACCTCGCCCGCGAGCTGGACGGGCCGACGCCCCCGCGGCTGCTCGACGTGCGCTGGGCGCTCGGCGGCCCGCCGGGGGTGGACGCGTACCGGGCGGGCCACCTGCCGGGCGCGGTCTTCGTCGACCTCGACACCGAGCTCGCCGCGCCGCCGAGCGCCGCCGAGGGCCGGCACCCGCTGCCCGACGTCGCGGACCTGCAGGCCGCGGCGCGCGGCTGGGGTCTGCGGGCCGGCGAGCCGGTCGTGGTCTACGACGACTCCGGGGCCACGTCGGCCGCGAGGGCGTGGTGGCTGCTGCGCTGGGCGGGCGTCGCCGACGTGCGGATCCTCGACGGCGGGCTGCCGGCCTGGGTCGCGGCCGGCGGGGCGCTCGACACGGCCGAGGCCGCGCCGGAGCCCGGCGACGTGACGCTGACCGGCGGGCAGCTGCCCGTGCTCGACGCCGACGGCGCCGGCCGGTGGGCCGAGGAGGGCGTGCTGCTCGACGCGCGCGCCGCCGAGCGGTTCCGCGGCGAGGTCGAGCCCGTCGACCCGCGGGCCGGGCACATCCCCGGCGCCGTGAGCGCGCCGACCGGGGACAACCTGGACGCCGACGGCCGGTTCCGCCCCGTCGACGACCTGACCGCGCGGTTCGCCGCCCTCGGGGTGGCCGAGGGCGGCGAGGTCGCCGTCTACTGCGGCTCCGGCGTCACCGCCGCGCACCAGGCGGCGGCGATCGTGCTGGCCGGGCGGACCCCGGTGCTGTACCCGGGGTCGTGGTCGCAGTGGTCGGCCGACCCGGACCGCCCGGTCGCCGTCGGGGAGTGAGGCCGGGGGTCAGCCCGCCGTCCGGCCGCCCGCGGACGCCGCGCCGAGCCAGGTGTGCGGGTTCCGGTCCCAGCACCAGCCGAGCTTGGGGCGGCGCTCGCTGATCCACACCGCGGGCACCCGCTGGTTCCCGGCCCGGGAGCCCATCAGCGAGAAGCACCGGTTCGGCCGCAGCATGTCCGGCCGCACCGCGACCAGCGCGATCCCCTCGGCGACCGTGAGCGGCGTCCGCCCGCGCCCCCGGACGGTCGCCAGCGCGTCCTCCGGCCGGGTGCTGCAGAACTCGCTCCCGGTGTCGACGTCGAGCAGCAGGTAGGGCGCCGCGGGCACGTCGAGGTCGGGCAGCGGGCGGTAGCCGGCCATCTCGTCGTCGTCGATCACGCTGACGCCCGGGCGCGTCCCGCGGCGCAGCGCCGGCACGGACGCGTTCGCCCGGGCGGTGCCGCCGTCGAGGACCAGCACGAACGGCACGTGGTCGTCGGGGTCCACGGCCGACGGCCCGGCCGCGGCGCCGGCGGCGAGGGCGGCGCGCAGCGGCGCGACCGCGGCGACGAGGTCGGCGGGGGACAGGCCGTGCACCGCGGCCAGCCCGAGGTCGAGCTGCGCGCGGACCTGCCGGTCGAGCTCGGCGGCCGCCGCGGCGCCGGGGTCGTAGGGCTCGGGCGCGCGGTCGGCGGCGGCGACGGTGGGCCAGGCGGGGTCGGGGGCGATGACGGGGACGGGCACGGGCGCTCCTCGGGGTCGTCGGTCCGGGAGGGGGTGAACGCCCGGCGCGCCCGCCGGGTTCCCGGGGCCCGCCTCAGTCCTCCGCCGGCTCCTTCGGACGGTCGCGGTCCTTGCTCGGCTGCACCCGCTTCGGCTCGCCCGGCATCTTCGGGTACTCCGGGGGGTAGGGCAGGTCGCCGAGGTCGTGGTCCCGCTCGTCCTTCGCGGCGAGCTCCAGCAGCCCGTCGAGGACCCCGGGCGCGACGGCGTCGGTGCCCTCGGCCGGCGAGGTGCGCGCGACCAGCGGCGCGAACAGGTCGCCCACCTCCGCGAACCGCGCGGGCATCGTCGTGACGTCGAAGTCGTCCGGGTGCACGTCCGGCACCTCCTCCCAGCGCAGCGGCGCGGAGACGGTGGCGCGGCGGTTCGGGCGGACGGAGTACGCGGACGCGATCGTGCGGTCGCGGGCCATCTGGTTGTAGTCGACGAAGATCGCCTCGCCGCGCTCCTCCTTCCACCACTTCGTGGTGACCTGCCCGGGCAGCCGGCGCTCGAGCTCGCGGCCCAGCGCGATCGTCGCGCGCCGGCACTGCGTGAACGACCAGCGCGGCTCGATCGGCACGAAGATGTGGATGCCCCGGCCGCCGGAGGTCTTGGGGAACCCGGTCAGCCCGTGCTCGGCGAGGATCTCGCGCACGTGCGGCGCGACCCGGGCGGCGTCGTCGAAGTTCGTGCCGGGCTGCGGGTCCAGGTCGATGCGCAGCTGGTCCGGCGCCTCGACGTCGGCGCGGGTCACCGGCCACGGGTGGAACGTCAGCGTGCCGAGGTTCGCGGCCCAGGCGACGACGGCGAGCTCGGTCGGGGTCACCTCGTCGGCGGTGCGGCCCGACGGGAACGTGATCGTCGTCGACTCGACGTAGTCCGGGGCGCCCTGCGGGACCCGCTTCTGGAAGAACGCGTCGCCCTTGTTGTCCACGCGCGTCGAGAGCTTGGCGCCCTCGAACCAGCCGCGCGGCCAGCGCTCCAGCGTCGTCGGCCGGTCCCGCAGCGCGCCGAGGATGCCGTCGCCGACGCTCACGAAGTACCGGACGACGTCGATCTTGGTCAGGCCGCGGTCGGGGAAGTAGACCTTGTCGGGGTTGGAGACCCGCACGGTGCGGCCGCGCACCTCGATCTCCTCGGCGGGCACCTTCGACGGGCTCATGGGGGTCACGCTAGGGCCGACCGCCGACACGCGCACCCACCCGGGCGAGATGAGCGCGCGCCCTGGGGCGTCAGGCCGCGGGGTCCGCGCCGTCCGCCGCGAGCGCGGCGTCCAGGTCCTCCAGGATCCGCCGGCACTCCTCGACGTCCCAGGGCGTGCCCGCGATCTCGAACTCGAACAGCACCGGCCGCCCGGACCGGGCCGCGACGTCCCGCGCCGCGTGCTGGTAGTACCGGCCGAAGTTCCGGTTCCCGCTGCCCATCACGCCGACCATGCGGCGGCGGTTCACCTCGGAGCGCAGGAACCGGCGCACCGCCTCCGGGATGGTGTCGTTGGCCTCGTTGCCCGTCTTGTACGACGGCGTGAGCAGCACCCACGGCCCGTCGGCCTCGCTGAGTCGCACCGCGCGCTCGGACAGGTCCCGCACGGGCCGGTCGAGCCGCAGCGCGAACGACCGCACGAGCCCGGAGCTCGACGAGTATAAGTACACCGGGGTCTGCCGCACGCTCACGCCTCCGACCCTCCCCGCACGGCGCCCGCGCCGCCGGGGACCAACGTCCCGCGCCCCATCGTGCGCCGCCGGGTCGCCGAGTCTCCGCTTCTCGTCTGCGGTCGGGGGCACGCGCACAGTCCGAGAACGGAGACTCGGCGACGACCGGGCGGGGGACGCAGAACGGCCGGGCACCCCCGCAGGGGTGCCCGGCCGTTCTGCGTCAGCTCGGCGTCAGAGCTGGTCGCCCGTGCCGCTCTCCGACGGGGCGCTCGCGTCCGAGGCCGGGGCGCTGCCGCCGCGGGCCGCCGCGATCGACTCGTGCGCCGCCGCCACCACGGCGTCCGCCGTGATGCCGAACTCCTCGTAGAGGGTCTCGTACGCGGCCGAGGCGCCGTAGTGCTCGAGCGACACGGCGCGGCCGGCGTCGCCGAGGATCTTCCACCAGGACAGCGCGATGCCGGCCTCGACGGAGACGCGGGCCTTCACCGAGGACGGCAGGACCGACTCGCGGTAGGCCTCGTCCTGCTCGGCGAACCACTCCAGCGACGGCGCGGAGACCACGCGGGTCGGGACGCCGGCGGCCTCGAGGGTCTCGCGGGCCGCGACGGCCAGCTGCACCTCGGAGCCCGTGCCGATGAGGATGACCTCCGGGGTGCCGGTGGACGCCTCGAGCAGCACGTACGCGCCGCGGGCGACGCCCTCGGCGGACGCGAAGCCCTCCTCGCCGCGGGGGAACGTCGGGACGTTCTGGCGCGTGAGGATGAGCGCGGCGGGGCCGTCGGTGCGCTCGAGGATCGCCTTCCACGCCTGCGCCGTCTCGTTGGCGTCGGCGGGGCGGACGACCGCGAGGCCCGGGATGGCCCGGACCGCGGTGAGGTGCTCGACCGGCTGGTGGGTCGGGCCGTCCTCGCCGAGGCCGATCGAGTCGTGCGTCCACACGTAGATGGCCGGCACGCCCATGAGCGAGGCCAGGCGGACGGAGCCGCGCATGTAGTCGGAGAACGTGAAGAACGTCCCGCCGTACGGCCGGGTCAGGCCGTGCAGGGCGATGCCCGACAGGATCGCGCCCATGCCGTGCTCGCGGATGCCGAAGTGCAGCGTGCGGCCGTACTGGTCGCCCGCGAACTCGTGGGTGGAGCGCTCGGCCGGGATGAAGGACGGCTCGCCCTTCATGGTGGTGTTGTTCGAGCCGGCGAGGTCGGCGGAGCCGCCCCAGAGCTCGGGCAGCACCGGCGCGAGGGCGGACAGCACCTCGCCGGAGGCGGCGCGGGTGGCGACGGCCTTGCCGGCGGGGAACGTCGGCAGCGCGTCGGCCCAGCCGGCCGGCAGCTTGCCCGCGCGCAGGCGCTCGAGCAGCTCGGCGCGCTCCGGGTTGGCCTCGCGCCAGGCGTCGAAGCCCTTGCTCCACTCGGCCTTGGCGGCGGCGCCGCGCTCGAGGGCCTTGCGGGTGTGCGCGATCACCTCGGGCGCCACGTCGAAGGACTTCTCGGGGTCGAAGCCGAGCACCTCCTTGAGGCCGCGGACCTCGTCGGTGCCCAGCTTGGAGCCGTGCGAGCCGTGGGTGTTCTGCTTGGTCGGCGACGGCCAGGCGATGATCGTGCGCAGGCCGATGAACGACGGGCGGTCGGTGACGGCCTTGGCGGCCTCGATCGCGGCGTGCAGCGCGTCCACGTTCTCCGTGTACTCGCCGCCCTCGGTCCAGTCGACGAACTGGACGTGCCAGCCGTAGGCCTCGTAGCGCTTGACGACGTCCTCGGTGAACGCGATCTCGGTGTCGCCCTCGATCGAGATGTGGTTGTCGTCCCAGATCGCGATGAGGTTGCCGAGCTTCTGGGTGCCGGCGATGGACGACGCCTCGGAGGACACGCCCTCCTGCAGGTCGCCGTCCGAGCAGATCGTGTAGACGAAGTGGTCGAACGGGCTGGTGCCCGGGGCGGCCTCGGGGTCGAGCAGGCCGCGCTCGCGGCGGGCCGCCATCGCGAAGCCCACCGCGGAGGAGATGCCCTGGCCGAGCGGGCCGGTGGTGATCTCGACGCCGTCGGTGTGCTTGTACTCGGGGTGGCCCGGGGTCTTGGAGCCCCAGGTGCGCAGCGCCTCGATGTCCTCGAGCTCCAGGCCGAAGCCGGCCAGGTAGAGCTGGATGTACTGCGTCAGCGAGGAGTGGCCCGCCGACAGGATGAACCGGTCGCGGCCCAGCCAGTGCGGGTCCGCCGGGTCGTGCCGCAGCACGTTCTGGTAGAGCAGGTACGCGGCCGGGGCCAGGCTGATCGCCGTCCCGGGGTGGCCGTTGCCGACCTTCTCCACCGCGTCCGCGGCCAGGACACGCACCGTGTCGACGGCCTTGACGTCGAGCTCGGTCCAACCGACCTGCTGGGCCACAGGAGCCTTCGCGTTCACCGCACCTCATTTCCGCCCGGACCTCGGCGGCCCGGATCATCGGGGGTTGCTGCTCGCCCGGTCGCGACGGACCGGCCGCGGGCACTGCCTCCGAGCCTAGACTCCCCCGCGGTCACGCGGGACATCGGGCCCAGGGGTCCGGCCCGCGGACGAGGTAACCGACAGGCGGACACGCGTCTCGTGCGTCGGACGGTTGACCTACGCTTGACCGGTGACCGACCCCCAGCCCTCGCTCGAGGCCCGCCGCGGCCTCGCGCGCCACGAGGTCCCCGACCCGTTGCGCAACGACGTCCGGATGCTCGGCGAGTTCCTCGGCCGCGTCATCCGCGAGTCCGGCGGCGACGACCTGTTCGACGACGTGGAGCGCGTCCGCGCGCTGACCATCCGCGCGCACGACGAGCAGGACCTGTCCGCGCTCACGGAGGCGGAGGAGCTCGTCGACTCCTTCTCCATCGAGCGCGCCCAGCAGGTCGCCCGCGCGTTCACCTGCTACTTCCACCTGGCGAACCTCGCCGAGGAGCACCACCGCGTCCGGGTGCTGCGCGCCCGCGAGGCGGAGCTGCCGGCCGGCGAGCTCATGCAGGACGACTCCCTGCCCGCCGCGATCGACGCGCTGGCCGGCGAGGTCGGCCGCGACGAGGCCGTGCGCCGGCTCCAGGAGCTCGAGTTCCGCCCGGTGCTCACCGCGCACCCGACCGAGGCCCGCCGCCGCTCGGTGTCCCGGGCGATCCGGCGCATCTCCGACCTGCTCGCGGAGCGCGACGCGCTGGCCGCCGGCGGCACCTCCCGCGCGGAGAACGACCGCCGCATCCTCGAGGAGATCGACACGCTGTGGCGCACGTCGCCGCTGCGGGCGCAGAAGCCCACGGTGCTGGACGAGGTCCGCACCGTGATGAACATCTTCGACACCACGCTGTTCGACACCTTCCCCACCGTGTACCGCCGCCTGGACGACTGGCTGTCCGGCGAGGGCGCGGGCCGCCGGCAGCCGGCGGTCCGCCCGTTCGTGCGGCTCGGGTCCTGGATCGGCGGCGACCGCGACGGCAACCCCAACGTCACCGCCGAGGTGACCCGGGCCGCCGCCGCGCTGGCGAGCGAGCACGTGCTGACCGCGCTGGAGGAGTCGGCGCGGAAGGTCTCCGCGAAGCTCACGCTGGACGACACCGGCACCCCGGCCAGCGCGGAGCTCACCGCGCTGTGGCACCGGCAGCGGGACCTGTCCGAGGACGCCGCGACCAAGGCCGCCGCCGAGGTGAAGCACCAGCCGCACCGCCGCGCGCTGCGCATGGTCGCGGAGCGGCTCGCCGCCACCCGCCGCCGGGACGCGGACCTGTCCTACGCGGGCCCGGAGGAGGTGCTGGCCGACCTCGACGTCGTGCAGCGCTCCCTGGAGGCCGCGGGCGCGACCCGCGTCGCGTTCGGTGACCTGCAGAAGCTCATCTGGCAGGTGCAGACCTTCGGGTTCCACCTCGCCGAGCTCGAGGTGCGCCAGCACTCGCAGGTGCACGCCGCCGCGCTCGCGGACGTCGCGGCCAAGGGCCTGGACGGCGACCTGGAGCCGCGCACCGTCGAGGTGCTCGACACCTACCGCGCGATCGGCGCCGTGCAGCGCCGGTACGGCGTCGCCGCCGCCCGCCGGTACATCGTGTCGTTCACCCAGGCGCCGGAGCACCTGGCCGCGGTCTACCAGCTCGCCGAGCTGGTGTTCCCGGACCCGGCGACCCGCCCCGTCATCGACGCGATCCCGCTGTTCGAGACCTTCGCGGACCTCGAGGCCAGCGTCGACATCCTCGAGTCGATGCTCACGCTGCCCGCCGTGCAGCAGCGGCTCGCGGAGAACGGCCGGCGGGTCGAGGTCATGCTCGGCTACTCGGACTCGTCCAAGGACGTCGGCCCCGTGGCCGCGACCCTGGCGCTCGACGTGGCGCAGAGCCGGATCGCCGAGTGGGCCGCGAAGCACGACCTCAGCCTCACGCTGTTCCACGGCCGCGGCGGCGCCCTCGGGCGCGGCGGCGGCCCGGCCAACCGCGCCGTGCTGGCCCAGCCCCCGGGCTCGGTCGACGGCCGGTTCAAGCTCACCGAGCAGGGCGAGGTCATCTTCGCCCGGTACGGGAACCCGACGATCGGCGCCCGGCACATCGAGCAGGTCGCCGCGGCGACCCTGCTGGCCGGCGCCCCGTCGACCGAGCAGCGGAACGCGGCCGCCACCGCCCGGTTCGCCGACCTTGCGTCGGCGCTGGACGCGTCGTCCCGCACCAGGTTCTACGAGCTGGTGCGCGCCGACGGCTTCCCGCAGTGGTTCGCCCAGGTCACGCCGCTGGAGGAGATCGGCCTGCTGCCGATCGGCTCCCGCCCGGCGCGCCGCGGCCTGTCCGTCGAGTCGCTGGACGACCTGCGGGCGATCCCGTGGGTGTTCTCCTGGTCGCAGGCGCGGACCAACCTCGCCGGCTGGTTCGGGCTCGGCACCGCGCTGGAGTCGGTCGGCGACCTCGCCGAGCTGCAGGCCGCGTACGCCGAGTGGCCGCTGTTCAGCACCATGATCGACAACGTCGAGATGTCGCTGGCCAAGACGGACGACCGGCTCGCGGAGCGCTACCTCGCGCTGGGCGACCGGGACGACCTGGCGCAGCTCGTGCTCGAGGAGATGGCGCTGACCCGGCAGTGGGTGCTGGCGATCACCGGCTCCGACCGCATCCTGTCCCGCCGCCGGATCCTCGGCCGGGCCGTCCAGCTGCGCAGCCCCTACGTGGACGCGCTGTCGCTGCTGCAGATCCGGGCGCTGCGCGCGCTGCGGACCGGCGAGTCCGAGGAGCTGGTCGAGGAGTACAAGCGGCTGCTGCTGCTCTCCGTCAACGGCGTGGCCGCGGGCCTGCAGAACACCGGCTGACGGGGCCCGCCCCGGACGCGCGACGGCCCGGCACCCCCTCGGGGTGC
>NZ_JBYTEP010000010.1:0-103436 GCF_058792015.1 Cellulomonas sp. EB106-03-03-XG116 | reverse complement strand
GGCCGGCGCGGGCGCGGGGGCCGGCGAGGGCTGACCCGCGCGGTCCTGATCCCCAGCTGATTCTCGCGAGGCCTCCCGATCGATCGGGAGGCCTCGCGAGAACGAGGGGGCTCTGCGGGGCGCCGGCTCCGTGACGCGCCGGGTACGCGCGCGCCCCGCTACGCCCCGACCGCCGCCGCGCGCCCCGCGTCGTCCCGGGCGCGCAGCCAGGCGTCCGCGTCGGCCAGCGGCATCGGCCGGCCGTGCAGGTACCCCTGCGTGCGGTCGCAGCCCATGCTGCGCAGCGCCTCGGCGGTCTCGGCGTCCTCGACGCCCTCGGCGATGAGCCGCAGCCCGAGGTGGTGCGCGAGCTCCAGCGTCCCCGACACGATCGCCCGGGTGCGGTCGTCCGACGTGAGCCGCATGGTGAACGACCGGTCGAGCTTGAGCTCGCCGGCGGGGAGCTCGTTGAGGTAGGTCAGCGAGGAGTAGCCCGACCCGTAGTCGTCGATCGCCAGGCCGATGCCCCGGCCGGCGATCGCCCGGGTCACCGCGACGGCGTGCGGCGGGTCGTGCATGAGCGTGGTCTCGGTGATCTCGACGACGAGCGCCTCGGGTCGCAGGCCCGCGGCGGCGAGCGCACCGTCCAGCGACGCGAGCAGGCGGGGGTGGCCGAGGCAGGACGTCGACAGGTTCACCGCCACCGGGAGGTCGCGGCCCTCGGCCTGCCAGCGGGCGGCCGTCCGGGTCGCCTGCGCCAGCACCCGCTCGGTCAGCGCGAACATCGAGCCGGTCTGCTCGGCCAGGTCGATGAACGCGCCCGGCGGCAGCAGCCCGCGGTCGGGGTGCGCCCACCGGACCAGGGCCTCCATGCCGACGACCCGGCCGTCCGCGCAGTCGAGCTGCGGCTGGTAGTGCAGCTCCAGGGTCCCGTGCCGGTCGTCGCCCTCGGCCGCGGACAGCAGCCCGCGCAGCTCGTCGGCGAGCGCGATCTCGTCGCGGTCCCGCGCGTCGGCGGCCTCGTCGTACACCCGCACCCCGCCGCCGGCGCGCTTGGCGGCGTACATCGCGGTGTCCGCCCAGCGCACCAGCTCGCCGTCCTGGTGGGCGCCGAAGGCGGTGCTCGCGACGCCGATGCTCGCGTCCAGCCGGACCACGCGGCCGCTCACGTCGATCGGCTCGCGGACCGCCTCCCGGAGCGCGTGCGCGACCACCGTCGCGCGCTCGACGTCGTCGTGGTCGAGCACGACGCCGAACTCGTCGCCGCCGAACCGCGCCAGGAGCGCCCCGCCGTCGAGCCGGGCCTGGAGCCGGCGGCTGACCGTCCGGATCACGGCGTCGCCCGCGGGGTGCCCGTACCGGTCGTTGACGTCCTTGAACCGGTCGAGGTCGATGACCAGCAGCGCCGCACCGGTGCGGGCGGCGGCGAACCGGTCGGCGACCTCCAGCATCGCGCGGCGGTTGGCGACCCCGGTGAGCGGGTCGGTGCGCGCCTCCTTGCGGGTGGCGGCCAGCGCGGCGAGCTCGCTCGCGGTCCGGAGCAGCTGCGCGCAGCCGCCGACCACGCCCGCCGCGGCCAGCAGCGCGACCGCCGGGGTGCCCGCCGGGCGCAGGCTGTCCAGCACCAGGACCACGGTGCTCGCGAGGACCGCGATCATCGCGCACGTCGTGACCACCAGGGTCGACGCGAAGTGCCCGCGCAGCGGCGGCGGCTTGATCGCCCCGGCGCGGGCGGTGACCAGCGTGAGGGCCGTCCAGCTGAGGACGACGGGGACCGCGGGCGCCCCGGTGCCGGTCGGCGACGGCAGCAGCACCAGCTCGACCACGGCCATCGCCCCGACCCCCGCCATCAGGAGCCACGCGCGCGGGTCGTCCCGGAGGCCGCCGAGCACCGTCACCACGAGGGTCATCACCGCCAGCACGACCAGGACCGCCGCCCGCAGCAGGTGCCCCTCCGCCGCCCACCCCGGCCCGTCCGCGGGCAGCACCCCGACCGCGACGGCCCACACCAGCAGCGCGAGGGTGCCGAGCGACGAGCCCACGAAGTTGACCCAGTCCACCGGGTGCACGGCCGACGTCCGGAACCGGTTCCAGCTGAGCATGCCCTGGTGGGCGCACATGACCGCCACGACGCCGCCGACGGTGAGCGCGACCCCGCGGACGCCGTCCGCCGCCGGCCCGCGGCCCGCGAGGTCGAGGACCGCCTCCGCCGCCAGCCCCACGGCGACCGCGGTCACCGACCGGCCGCACCAGCGCCACAGCCCGCGCTCCTCGAGCGACCGGAGCGGGCCCTGCTGCCGCAGCACCACGCCGGCGGACACCGCGGCGAGCGTGCCGCCCGCGGCGGTGAGGCCGCCGAGCCCGGTCAGGGCCTCGACGACCGCGAGCACGGCGACGAGCGCCGCGGGGCCGAGCAGGAGCGGGCCGGGCGGCAGGACGCGTCGCCGCGGCAGGGTGATCGAGGAGGGCATCACCCACACCATCGGCGTCCCGGGGCGGCACCCGAGCGCACGCGCGGGACTTCACCCGGCACCGCGGACCCTGGCGCCCCGTGCGGGCCGCCCCTACGGTGGGGCGATGGGGCGGCTGATCTACTCGATGTTCACCTCGCTCGACGGCTACGCGGCGGACGCGTCCGGCAGCAGCGACTGGGGCGGCGCGCTGGACCCGGCGCTGCACGACTTCATCTCGGAGCAGACCCGGTCGGTCGGCACCTACCTCTACGGGCGCCGCATGTACGAGACGATGTCGTTCTGGGAGACCGCGCTGGAGACGCCGGACCCGCCGGAGTTCGTCCGGACCTACGCCGCGGTGTGGCAGGCGGCGGACAAGGTCGTCTACTCCTCGACGCTCGCCGAGCCGACGACGGCACGGACCACGGTGGAGCGGTCGTTCGACCCCGAGGCCGTGCGCGTCTGGGTGGCGGGGCTGGACCACGACGTCACCGTCGACGGCCCGACGCTGGCGGCGCACGCGCTGCGGGCGGGGATCGTCGACGAGGTGCAGCCGTACCTCGCGCCGGTGTCGGTCGGCGGCGGGCTGCGGTTCTGGCCCGACGACGTGCCGCTCGACCTGGAGCTGCTGGAGCAGCGCGGCTTCGGCAACGGCACGCTCTGGCTGCGCTACGCGGTGCGCCGGGGCTGACGGGTCGCCGACCTGCGCGCCCGCACGACCCGCCCGGGTGGTTGACGGCGCGGTGCCGTGCGCGGGACCGTGATCGCACCGGTCCAGGGGAGGGGGCGACGACGATGTCGCTGCGGTGCACGGTCGGACGGCACGCCTGGCGCGTGCGGCGGAACCCGGAGAAGGGCGGCGCGCAGGCGCTGTACGAGGTCTGCGCGCGGTGCGGGCGCGACCGGCCGGTGTTCGAGCAGGGCGACGGCAGCGGGCTCGCCGTGCTCGGGCTCGGCGGGACGGCGGGTCCGGGGGCAGGCCCGGCCTGAGGCCCGGACACGACCGGCGCGGGCCGGCGCGCGCTCGGGCTCAGGCGTGCAGGCCGAAGTCCGCCGCGTACCCCGGGTCGGTGATCGCCGGCCGGGTCAGGGAGAACAGCCCGATGTCGTGCGGGGTCGACCCGGTCGTCACCAGGTCCGCCAGCACCGAGCCGACCAGGCTCGCGAACTTGCCGCCGTGCCCCGCGCCGTTGAACACCGCGACGTGCGGGTGCCCCGGGACGGTGTCCAGCACGAACTCCCGGTCCGGCGGCATGTCGTACACGCACACGGCGCTGCGCAGGGCGGGCCCCGCGGCCGCGGGCAGGTGCCGGGCGAGGAACTCCCGGGACCGCTCGGTGGTGGCCGGGTCCGCGCGGTGCGTGCGGCCCTCGCTGGTGACGAAGTGCCCGCGCATGTCCCGGGCGATCTTGACCGCGGCCTCGCCGTAGACCGGGAAGCCGTACATGACCTCGTCGCCGTGCCACACCCAGATCGGGAACCGGTCGGGCGTGAAGTCGGTCAGCCGGGACGACGCGACGTAGTCGACCTGCTCCTCGGACAGGGTGAGCCGGAAGTCGAGCCCGAGGTCCGGCATGAGCTCGCCCAGCCAGGACGCGGCGGCGACCACGAGCCCGCCGGCCTCGACGTCGCCCGCCGACGTCCGGACGGTAACCCCGCCGTCGCGCACGTCGACCCCCGTGACCCGGGTGTGCGGCCAGAACTCGACGCCCGCCGCCAGGGCGAGCGAGGTGTGCGCGGAGACCGAGCGCCGGATGTCGACGAGGCCCGCGTCCGCCTGGAACAGCGCCGTGGTGCCGTCCGGCACCTGCCACTGGGGGTAGCGGGCGCGCAGGTCGGCGGTCGACAGGTCCTCGGACGACGCGCCGCCGGCGGCCATCGCGTCCCGGAACACCGCCAGGCGGTCGGTGCCGTCGGCGGTCGGCGGCGCGAGGTCGAGCCCGCCGGTGCGGGTGACGATCGGGAGCCCCGACTCGCGCTCGACCCGGTCCCACGCGGCGTACATCGCGTCGGTGAGGTGGACGTACTCGGGCCGGTGGTAGGACCGCCGGATGATCCGGGAGTGGTCGCCGGACGAGCCGAGCGAGTTGACCAGGTCGAACTGCTCGACGACCAGCACCCGCTCCGCCCCCGCGCGCGCGAGCCAGTACGCGGTCGCCGAGCCGACCGCGCCGGCCCCGATGACGACGTGCGAGTAGGTGCGTGCCACGCGCCGCACGCTAGCCCGCCCCGGTCCCGCCGGGCGACGGGCGTCCACCCCACGGGCGGACGTCAGCCGCGCAGGTGGCCGTCCAGCCAGTCGAACACCCGCTGGTCGGTCAGCGCGCGGGCGAGCGGCTGGCAGTGGCCGTCCGCACCCTCGGCGGCGGTGAACGGCGCCAGCGTCGACACCGACGGGGTCAGCGCGGCGAGCCGCTGCGACTGCCCGGGCCAGAACGGCTCGCCCTCGGGGTCGGTGATGAGCAGGGGCGTCGTGATCCGGTCGGCCACGTCCGCGACGTCGTAGCGGCGGACCTCCCGGAGCGTCGCCGCGTAGCCGTCCGCGCCGTACGGCCGGGCGCGGAACCGCCAGGTCCGGGCGGTCGTCCGGGACAGCCTCATGCCGAGCTCCATGTCGCGGTCGAACGCGTGGTCCTCGCCCTTGTCGAGCAGCCTGAGCAGGCTGCCGGGCACCTCGCGCTCCCAGGACGCGGCGACGGACACCACCCCGGGGTCGAGGACCGCGGCGACCGGCCGGTGCTCGAACGCCAGCGCCCGCGCGACCCAGTACCCCGCCTGGCTGACCCCGTAGACCGCCACCCGGTCCCCGTCGACCTCGGGGCGCGACACGACGGCGTCGAGCACCGGCGTCAGCACCTTCTCCCAGTCCGGGCGGAACGGCACGCCGCGCTCGAACAGCAGCGACTGCTGCCCGGGGCCGTCGAAGACGAGCGCGTGGTAGCCGCGGGCGAGCGCCCCGGCGACGCACTCGACCCACAGCGACGTCAGCGAGCCGTCGCTGCCGTTGACGGCCACGACAGTCGGGCGCGGGCCGTCGCCCGCGGCGCGGAACAGGTAGCCGGGCAGCGCGTCGCCCTCGTACGGCACGGACACCCGCACGACGTCGAGGTCGGCGTGGTCGACCCACGCGTCCCAGGCGCGGCGGTGCGCGCGGAACGTCGGGAGCAGGTCGTCCTCCGACTCGAGCGCCGCGACGGCGTTCACCGCGACCGCGAGGTAGGCCGACGCGCGCAGGTAGGCCGAGGCCGCGCTGACCCGGTGCCCGCCCGCGGCGGACGCGTCGCCCTGCGCGGCCACGCGCTCGCCGAGGTCCCGCCACGCCGCGAACCACGCGGCGTGGTCCTTGGCGTGCGCCTCCGCGACCGCGGCCAGCACCTCGCCGACGTCGGCGGCGCCGTGGACCGCGCGGCCGAGGGTGCTGCGGATGGCCTCGTCGCGGTCAGCCTCGGGGGAGAACCGGGTCGGGTGCGTGCGGCTGCCGGGCATGGTGGTCCCCTCCGGGAGCGGTGGTCGGGTCGCGCCCCACGCTCCTCCGGACCCCGGGCGCGACGCCTCACCCGCCGCGGTCGATCCGCCCGAACGCGCCCGCGGGCGCGGGCGGCACCCGTAGGTTGTCGGGCATGGGGGCCGACCGGGTGGACGTGCTGCTGGACGAGCCGGCGGCGGACGGCCCCGGGGGGCTTCCCGGACCCGCCGACGACCCCGTGGGAGCCCGGCGTGCGCGGCTGCTGCGCGCCCTGCGCCGCTGGTGGCCCGTCCCCGTGCTCGTCGCGGCCGCGCTCATCGCGACCCACGTGGTCCAGGAGTCGCGCACCGAGGCCGCGGCCGAGCGGGTCCGCGGCGTCGACGGCGTGCTGGGCGCGACGGTGCGACCCGGGCTGACGGCGCACCCGTGGCCGCAGCGCCTGCGCCCCGAGCTGTTCCTGGCCGAGGGTGCGCGCACGACCGGCGGTCTGCTGGCGCTGCCCTGGGTCCAGGAGAGCGGCGCGTGGGACGTGGTCGCCGTGGACGCGGCCACCGGTGGCGACGCGTGGCGCACCCGCCTGGTCGACGCCGCCCCGGAGGGGGCGGTCCGTGACGTGCGGTGCGCACCGGACTCCGCGCCGACCGCCACCGCGCTCGGCTGCACGGTGCTGACCGGTGCGGGCGACTGGCGGGGGTGGCAGGCCCGGCTGCTGCGGGTCGACCTCGCGGACGGGGCGGTCGAGGAGGTCGCGACCCTGGCGCCGGGCTCGTCGGCGGTGCTCGTCGGCGAGGCGGTGGTCACGGCTCGCCCGGAGGGGACGGGCGTGGTGGTCTCCCGTGCGCCGGTCGACGAGAGGTCCGCGGTGACCTGGCGGACCGAGCTGCCGGACGTCGTCGTCCCGGACGACGGCACCCGGCCGTGGCTGGAGGTCGCCGGCGGGCACGTGTGGGTCGGCGGCGGGAGCGCGACGTGGTCGCTCGACGCGGCGACGGGGATGATCGAGGGCTCCGGCGCGAACCTCGTCCTCGCCCGCGGCGACCGGGTCGTGGACGCGCCCGGCAGCACGGCGTCCCGGATCCTGACGGGCTACGGGAGCGTCCGCACCGAGGGGATCCCGGAGACGGCGCTCCCGGACGACGGCAGCCGGCCGGACCTCGTGCTGCTGCGGCGCTACGACGGCTCCTCGCCCGAGGGGTTCCTCCGGGCGGTCGACGCCCGCACCGGGGTGGCCGCGTGGGAGCGGCCCCTGGCCCTCGAGGTCGGGTCGAACCTCGTCGTGCTGGACGGTCTGGTGTACGGCGCGACGCGCGACACGGTGTGGGCGGTGGACCTGGCCACCGGCGAGGAGCGGTGGGCGACGCCCGGGGCACCCGGCGTGGGTGCGGCGCTGATGTCGGACGGACGGGCGGTGCTGCGCACCGAGCGGGACCCGGACGACGGGACGCCGCTGCTGGCCGCCTACGGTCTCGGCGACGGGCGCCGGCTCTGGGCGACGGCCCTCCCGGAGGGCGTCTCGGCGCTGCGGGAAGACGGCGGCCTGCTGCGCGGCACGGGCCCGGACAGCACCTGGGTGCTCGACTGAGCGACGGCTCCGGGGCGCCGCGTCAGCCCGCGCGCTCCGCCAGCACCGCCCGCACCCGGGCGGTGTCCGCGTCCGACCACCCGTCCGGCGCCGCGACCGCCACCCAGCCGTCGAGCGTCAGCGCGTCGTAGTTGTGCCCGTGCCCGTCGGGCACCGACTTGGAGTTCACCAGGTCGAACGTCAGCTGCCAGAACGTCACCAGCGGGTACCACGTCATCGACAGGCCGCCCTCGCCGGTGTGCGGCTCCGCGAGCCAGTCGGGGCGGCTGAGCAGCAGGTCCGGCCCCCACCAGACGATCGGGTCGGACGCGTGCTGCAGGTACAGGACCCGCGGGTCCTCCCAGGCCGTCGGCGGGGTGGCCATCTGCTCGGTGTCGCCGGCGAACCGCACCAGCAGGCCGCTCGCGTACACGGGGGCCGCCGACGTGGTCCCGGGGTCGCGCCGCTCCATCAGCGCGTGCCACACCGGGTTGGAGTTCGGCGGGCCGACCCAGAGCACGCCGTCGGTGCGCGCGCGGATGTCGGCGAGCGAGTCGTAGGCGCTCTCCGAGCCGTACGAGCCCAGGCTCTCGCCGTAGGCCAGCAGCTCGGGGCGGTCCTCGGGGGGCAGTGCGGCCACGCGGGCCTCGACGGCGGCGGCGAGCGCCTGCGCCTCGTCCGCGGCGCGGGACCGGTCGACCAGGAACGACAGCCAGCTCGGCAGGTAGGAGTACTGCGTGGCGACGGTGGCGGTGTCGCCGCCGTGCATCAGCTCCAGCGCGGAGACCGCCGCGTCGTTGACCCAGCCGCTGCCGGTGGTGGTGACGACGAGCAGCACCGCGCGGTCGAACGCCCCGGCGCGCTCCAGGTCCTCGACGGCCAGGGCGGCACGGCCCTCGGCGGTGTCCGCGCTGTCCAGGCCGGCGTACACCCGGACGGGCGTGGTGGCGGACCCGTCGGGCGCGGCGGCCGCCAGCTCGTCGGCGGTCGGGCCCTCGGCCACGAACCGGCGGCCCTCCCGGCCGAGGGTGTCCCACGGCACCAGCGACCCCGGCGACCCGGACCGCTCCGCCGCCTCCGGCTGCGTGACGCCCGGGTGGTCCTCCGTGTTCGCCAGCGCGAACGCGCCGTCCGCGGCGGACAGCGCCCGGCCGAGCAGCACGTCGTTGACCAGCACGACGGTCAGCACCGCCACGAGCACGACGGCGACGGCGCCCGCGAGCAGCCGCGGGAACCGCAGCCAGCGCCGCAGCCCGCGCTCGAGCCGCAGGCCCACCCAGCGCAGCCCGCGGGCGAGCAGCACGAACGCGGCCGCGACCAGGACGAGCAGCGGCCCGGCGCGGAGCCAGTCGCCGGTGCTCGGGCCGGGCATGCCGATCGCCGCGGTCATCTCCCGCTGCCAGCGCGCGCCGTTGACGAGCGCCAGCACGAGGCCGGCCACGACCGCCACGGCCAGCGCCGGCAGGAGCCACGGCCGCGCGGCGGTCCGCACCCGGGGCGGCACCCGGTGCCGGGCCGCGGCCAGCAGGCGCCGCCAGGCGGGCAGGTGCCGCAGCGCCCAGGCGAGCGCCACGCCGAGCCCGTAGCCCAGCGCCGCCGAGATGCCGGACACCAGGGCCTGGAACAGCCAGTCGCGGGGGAGCAGCGAGGGCGTCATGGCGAGCATCGCGAAGAGGGTGCCGCCCACGACGCCGGCGGGGCTCGGCGGCCGGGGCCGGTGCCGCCGGCGGGGCGCGGCGGGCTCGGTGCGGGGCGCGGCGGGGGGTGCGGTCGCGCCGGCCGGGTCCGTCGCCCGGCCCGGGTCGGGCGACGGCGTGGGGGCCGGGGTGGCTGCCGGCTGCGTCATGGACGGGTCCCTTCCTGGCGTGCCGCGGGGAGCGCGCGCGGTGGGCCCGTCGCCGTCGGTCTGGCCCCGATCGTCCCAGACCCGCGCCGCGGGTGCGCGACCTGCGGCGGGTGGGTCGCGCGCGCCGCCGCGGGGTGGGCGACACTGGGCCCGCCCGCACCCGCTCTCCCTGGAGGTCCACCCGTGGCCACGCCCCCGCTGCCGTCCGACGCCGTCGAGATGCTCCGCCGCCCGAACCCCGCCGTCATGGCGACGCTGCGCTCGGACGGCACGCCGGTCTCCGCCGCCACCTGGTACCTGTGGCGCGAGGACGGCCGGGTGCTGCTCAACCTCGACGGCACGCGGGTCCGGCTGACGCACCTGCGCCGGGACCCGCGGGTGACGCTCACCGTGCTCGACGCGGACGACTGGTACACGCACGTGACGCTCGTCGGCCGCGTCGTCGAGATCACCGAGGACGTCGACCGCTCGGGCATCGACGCGCTCTCCGAGCACTACACGGGCCACCCGTACCCGGACCGGGAGAACCCGCGGTTCTCGGCGGTCGTCGAGGTCGAGCGCTGGCACGGCTGGGGCGCCCACCAGAGCTGACGCCGCGCCCCGCGGCTCAGGTCGTCGCGGGCTCGCGGAGCATGGCCCAGGGCTGCGGTCCCCGCACCGGGACCGGGCCCGTGGCCACGAACCCGAACCGCTCGTACAGCCGGCGGCTCGCGTCGGTCGTCGCCTCCAGGTACGCCGGCAGGCCCGTCGCGTCGACCCGCGCCAGCCCGTGCCGGAGCAGCGCCGAGCCGACGCCGAGCCCGCGCGCGTCCGGCCCGACGGCGATCTCCTCCAGGTACCAGTGCGGCCGCCGCGGCCGGTGCCGCTCGTACCGGGCCGTCTGGGCCGCGGCGGTCGGCAGGTGCCGCAGGCCGATCGCCCGGACGACGGCCGGCAGCTGCCGCAGGCGCTCGCGGGCCGGGGCGCCGTGCCCCGGCCCGTGCCACACCGCCACCCCGAGCACCGGACCGCCCGGCTCGGCGCGCGCCACGTCGACCGAGCCGCCCGGCAGCGGGCCGGCCCGGAGCTGCGCCACGTGCATCGCGACCAGCCGGGCGGTGCGGTCCCGGTCGCCGGGGACCATCGCCCGGATCACCGGGTCGTCACCGAGCGCGTCGGCGAGCAGGCGCGCGCAGGCGGCGGCCTCGTCGGGGCGGGCGGTCTCGACGACGACGCTCACGGGGGTCCTTCCGGCAGGGGGGGGCGGGCCACCAGGATGCCTCGTCGGGCCCGCCGTCGGCCCGCCGCCGGGCCGCCGTCAGGCCGCGACCCCCAGCCGCCGGGCCAGGGGGACCGCGCGCAGCACCGCGCGCGCCGCCGGCCCGCGGGCGGCCACGAGGAGGTCGACCTGCGGGCGCGCGGCGGGCCACAGCCGGGCGCCGACCGCGTAGTGCGAGCCGAACCCGGGGTCGACGAACGGCGCGTCGGTGGTCCCGAGCAGGTAGGTCAGCGCGGCGAGCCGGCCCACCGATCCGGGGCTGAACCGCCGGAACCGCTCGTCGTACGCGTCCAGCAGCCCGAACCACGCGCCGCCCGACCGGACGTGGAACCCGGCCCAGATGGTCTCGCCCCCCGCGGTGAGCCGGAGCGCGTCCAGGTCCCCGTCCCCCCGGAACGCGTCGACCATGTCCCGGAACCAGCGCTCGTCCGCGGGGTCCAGGCCGAGCGCCGCGCCGCCGCGCGCCGGGTCGCCCTTCCAGCCCGCGGCCTGGAGCGCCACGAACCGGTCGACGGCGGCCGGGTCGTCCGACTCGTCGCGCAGCTCCAGCGGCCCGCCGAGCTCCCGGGCCAGCCCGCGGGCGACCCGCCGGACGTTCCGGGCGTCGTCGGTGCGCAGGTGCGCGGTCGACAGCGGCGGGTCCACGACGACGCCGTCGACGGGGTCCGGCACCGGCAGCACGTCGAACGCCTCGCGCGGGGCCCAGGCGCCGACGTCCCGGCTGCGCTCGTGCACCCGCATCCGGCGGCGGGTCGCCACCTCGTCGAGGACGTCGGCCAGCGGACCCTCGGCCGGGAACCGGCGCAGCAGCGCGAGGCCGGGCAGGCCGACGTCCGGCGCGCCGCGCAGCAGGGCGTCCAGCGCCTCGGGCGCGCGACCCGAGCGCAGCAGCGGGTGGTGCCGGTCGCACTGCGAGGTCATGAACTCGCCGCCGGTGGTCACCGCGCGCACCGGAAGCCGCGGGGCGACCCGCTTGGTCGTGACGGCGAGCGCGCCCAGCCACTCGCCGCCCTCGCGCGCGCTGAGCACCCGGACCTCGTGCGCGTCGGGCCGGCTGCGGGCCGTCGTCAGGAACCGGGGGTCGAGGCACATGTTCGGCGCGAGGGCGTCCGCGGCGAGCCGCTGCCACGCGCGGGCGTCGGCCGCGGTGATGTCAGCCAGCGGGACGAGCCGGAGGTCCATGCGCCGACGGTAGGGCGGTTTTGCCCCGGTTTGTCGTGATCCGCGGGTGAACTGGCGCGCTCTCACCCGCCAGGCCCAGCGCGCCGCCCACGCGTTCCGGCGCCGCCCACGCCGATCCGCGAGGGCGGCGGCGGAAACGGGAGGCGAGGCCGCCCGCGCCCCGGCGGCCCCGCGCGCCCGCGCTACGGCAGCCGCACGTGCTGCGGGCCGAGCTCGCCCACGCTCCGCACGCCGAGCAGCGCCATCGTGCGCCGCACCTCGCGGGTGAGGATCTCCGCGGCCCGGTCGACGCCGCGCTCGCCGCCGGCCATCAGCCCGTACAGGTACGCGCGCCCGACCATGGTCGCGTCGGCCCCGAGCGCGAGCGCGGCCACCACGTCCGCGCCGGACACGATCCCGGTGTCGAGCCACACCTCGGCGCGGTCGCCGACCGCCTCCTTGACGTCCGGCAGCAGCCGCAGCGGCACCGGCGCCCGGTCGAGCTGCCGCCCGCCGTGGTTGGACAGCACGATCGCGTCCGCCCCGGCGTCCACCACCCGGCGGGCGTCCTCGACCGTCTGGATGCCCTTGATGACGAGCGGCCCGTCCCAGGAGGCGCGCAGCCACTCCAGGTCGGCGATCGTCATCGTCGGGTCGAACAGCTTGTCCAGCAGGTCGGCGACCGTGCCGCCCCAGGACTGCAGCGACGCGAACTCCAGCGGGCGCGTGGTCAGCAGGTTCAGCCACCAGGCCGGGTGCGTCCCCGCGTCCAGCACCGTCTTCACCGACAGCGCCGGCGGGATCGCGAACCCGTTGCGGGTGTCCCGCAGCCGCGCCCCCGCGACCGGCACGTCGACGGTGAGCTGCAGGGCCTCGAACCCCGACGCCTTCGCCCGCGCCATGAGGTCCTCGCCCGCGGAGCGGTCCTTCCACACGTACAGCTGGAACCACTTGCGGGCGTCGGGCGCCGCGGCGGCGACGTCCTCGATCGACGTGGTGCCCATCGTCGACAGCGCGTACGGGATCCCGCGCTGCTGGGCGACCCGCGCGACGGCCCGCTCGCCCTCGTGGTGCATCATCCGCGTGAACCCGGTGGGGGCGAACGAGAACGGCACCGCCGCGGGCCTGCCGAGCATGTCGGTGGTGGTGTCGATCTCGGACACGTCCTGCAGGATCGACGGCCGCAGCTCGAGGTCCCGGAACAGCCGCCGTGCGCGGCGCAGGCTGATCTCCGCCTCGGCGGCGCCGTCGGTGTAGTCGAACACCGACCGCGGCGTGCGGCGCCGGGCGACAGTCCGCAGGTCGGCGATGGTCAGCGCGTCCTCCAGGCGGCGGCGCGTCGGGTCCAGCCGGATCGGCTTGGGCCGCAGCAGCGGCTGGAGCTCGGACCACTTCGGCAGCTGGCGCTCGGTCATGTCGCAGATCCTCCCTGGTCCGCGCGCTCAGCGCAGGAACGCGGCGGCGACGCCGGAGTCGACGGGCACGTGCAGGCCGGTCGTCTGCACCAGGTCCGGCCCGGTCAGCGCGAACACCGCGGCCGCCACGTGCTCGGGCAGCACCTCCCGCTTCAGCAGGGTGCGCTGCGCGTAGTAGGCGCCCAGCTCCTCCTCGGGCACGCCGTACGTCGCCGCCCGCTGCGCGCCCCAGCCGCCCGCGAAGATGCCCGACCCGCGCACCACGCCGTCGGGGTTGACCCCGTTGACCCGGATGCCGTGCGCGCCGAGCTCCGCCGCGAGCAGCCGCACCTGGTGCGCCTGGTCGGCCTTGGTCGCGGAGTACGCGACGTTGTTCGGGCCGGCGAACAGCGAGTTCTTCGACGCGATGTACACGATGTCCCCGCCCATGCCCTGCGCGACCATCGCCCGCGCCGCCTCCCGGGAGACCAGGAACGACCCGCGGGCCATGACGTCGTGCTGCAGGTCCCAGTCCTTCGCGGTGGTCTCGAGCAGCGGCTTGGAGATCGACAGCCCGGCGTTGTTCACCACCAGGTCGACGCCGCCGAACGCCAGCACCGCCTCGCGGACCAGCCCGGCGACCGCGTCCTCGTCGGTGACGTCCGCGCGCACCGCGACGGCGACGTCCGGGCCGCCGAGCGCCGTGGCCACCTGCTCGGCCCCGTCCAGGTTCACGTCCGCGACCACGACGCACGCGCCCTCGGCCGCGAGCCGCTCCGCGATGGCCCGGCCGATCCCGGACCCCGCGCCGGTGACGAGCGCGACCCGGGTCGCCAGCGGCTTGGGCGCCGGCCGGCGCGCGAGCTTGGCCTCCTCCAGCGCCCAGTACTCGATCCGGAACTTCTCCGACTCCGGGATGGGCGCGTAGGTGCTGATCGCCTCCGCCCCGCGCATCACGTTGATCGCGTTCACGTAGAACTCGCCGGCGACCCGGGCCGTCTGCTTGTCGGCGCCGAAGGAGAACATCCCGACGCCCGGGACCAGCACGATCGCCGGGTCGGCGCCGCGCATCGCGGGGGAGTCCGGGGTCGCGTGCCGCTCGTAGTACGCCCGGTAGTCCTCGCGGTACGCGGCGTGCAGCTCGCGCAGCCGGGCGACGGCGTCCTCGAGCGGCGCGTCGGCCGGCAGGTCCAGCACCAGCGGCCGGACCTTCGTCCGCAGGAAGTGGTCGGGGCAGGACGTGCCGAGCGCGGCGAGCCGGTCGAGCCCTTCCCGGGACAGGAAGTCCAGCACCACCTCGGAGTCGGTCAGGTGGCCGACCTGCGGCCGGTCCGTCGACGCCAGCCCGCGGACGACGGGCGCGAGCGCGGCGGCCCGCGCGCGCCGCTCGTCCTCGGGCAGCGCGCCGAAGCCGGGCCGGGTGTGCCCGAACGGGTGCCGGCCGAGCCGGGCCGTGCGCTCCTCGATGAACGCCTCCGCGGTGCGGATGATCCGCAGCGACCGCTCCTCGGCCTCGGCGGAGGTGTCGCCCCACGCCGTGATCCCGTGGCCGCCGAGGATGCAGCCGATCGCGTCGGGGTGCGCGCGGCGGACCGCCGCGATGTCCAGGCCCAGCTGGAACCCGGGGCGGCGCCACGGCACCCACACGACCGCGTCGCCGAACACCTCGCGCGTCAGCGCCTCGCCGTCCGCCGCGGTCGCCAGCGCGATCCCGGCGTCCGGGTGCAGGTGGTCCACGTGCGCCGCGTCCACCAGGCCGTGCATCGCGGTGTCGATCGACGGCGCCGCGCCGCCGCGGCCGTGCAGGCAGTAGTCGAACGCGGCGACCATCTCGTCCTCGCGCTCGACCCCGGGGTACACGTCCACGAGCGCGCGCAGCCGGTCCAGCCGCAGCACGGCGAGCCCGCGCTCCGTGAGCGTCCCGAGGTCGCCGCCGGAGCCCTTGACCCAGAGCAGCTCGACCGGCCGGCCCGTCGCGGGGTCCGTGGCGGTCCCCTTGGCGGAGGTGTTGCCGCCGGCGTAGTTCGTGGTGCGGGGGTCGGCGCCCAGGCGGTTCGAGCGCGCGATCAGGTCGGCGGCGGGGTGGGACATCGTCGTCTCCGGCTCGGTGGGGGAATGAATCGATTCACAACCTAGGTGCGCCGGTGCCCCGGCGTCAACGGTGGGTCCGGCGTCGGGGTCCGCGCGCCGCGCGTAGCCCACGGGGTGCCCTCGTCTCACAGGCCGTGCTTCCGCCTCACGGGGTGCGGCCCTCGTCTCACAGGATGCCCTCGCCTCACGCAGGACGCCCTCGCCTCACGCTGGACGCCCTCGCCTCAGAACGGGGGTGGTCCGTCGTACGGGTCGGTCGTGGCGTCGTGGGTCTGCCCCGTGCCGGGTCGGGTGAGGTAGCGGTGGCCGGTCGGGGTGATCCACTCGAAGAGACCGGGTTCGGTCTGCCGCAGCCGGAAGCCGCCGTCGGTCTTGAGGCGGTGGTGCCGGCGGCAGACCGGTCCCAGGTTGGCGGCGTCGGTGCCGCCCAGGGGCGCGTCGGGGTCGCCACCCGGTCGGGGGTGGAACTCCGTGGTGTGGTCGAGGTCGCACGAGCGGGCCGGGACGGTGCACCCGGGTGCGGCGCAGGTCTTGTCGCGGGTGCGGACGAGGGCGGCGAGGGCGGCGGGTGGTCGGTAGCGTTCGCGTCCGACGTCCAGGACCCGGTCGGTGAGGGGGTCGGTGACGACGCGCTGCCAGACCCCGCCGATCGCCAGGGCCCGGGCTTGCACGGCGTCGATGGGTCCGTGCCCGTCGAGGTGGGCGGGCTGGTCGTCCAGCCCGAGCGGGTGGAGGCGGGGATCGTGATCCGGACCTCGGCGCCCGGACGGCCCGAGCAGCGGGTGCAGCCGCGACGCGCGGGCGTGGGTGTGGTGGCGGGCGTGTGGGTGCTGGTCGCGGGGGCGGGTGCGTCGGCTCCGCGCGATGGGCTCGGCGTGGCGGCAACCGTGGTGGTGCCCGCTTCGGTCCCGGTGCCGGTCGAGACGCTGGCGTCGTCTTCGGCCCCGGCGCCGGTCGAGGAGTTGGTGTCGTGTGAGGCCCCGGCCCCGGCCCCGGCCCCGGCCCCGGCCCCGGCCCCGGCCCCGGCCCCGGTGCGTGTCGAGGACCCGGTCGGTGTGCCTGGCGCTCCGCGCGCAGGAGCCGGGTGGCCCACTCGCGGCGCGGGGTCCGTGGCGGTGTGGGTGAGCGGGGTGAGAGTCGCGATCGGGGTCGACTCGACCGGGCGCGTGAGCACCACACCGTCGTGATCGGTGAAGGTCGCCCCGTTCCACGACCGCTTCGGCTCCGGCGGCACCGGCAGCCCTGGGGACAGGTGGACCTCGAACGCCGGCCCGTCGGAATCCGGGACGTCGCCCACGACCAGGTCCCGCAGGCCGTCGGCGCGCAGCTGGTCCAGGGTGCGGTCGTCACCCAGGGCCTTGGCGGTCTTCGCGGCGTGCGTGAGGACCCCGTCGACACGCAGCGCGTCCGCCGCGTCGAGCACCAGCCACATGGACGCCATGCCGTCCGGCTGGGGTCGGGGGTGGGAGACCTTCCGGGTGCACCGGGCCCGGTCGTGCCGGTCGGAGGCGCCCTCGGGGTCGACGAGACGGATCTCCCGCTCGACGCGCTGCCGCAGTTCGGCGACGGAGCACTGGTCGGCCTCGGGCAGCACCGCGTCCTCGACGGCGTGCGCGACCTGGAAGGACAGGTCCGCCAACCCGGTCGTCAGGACCTGGGCCTTGCCGGCGTCGAGGTGTCCGACCTCCAGGGCCTGGCGGGTCGCGCCGAGCATCCCGTCGAGCACCAGGGCGCGGTGCACGGTCTTCGTCGCCGTGACCCGCGGCCAGCCCAGCCGCATCGCGAGCTCGTCGCCGGCCACGCACGCCTGCGTGGGCGGGGCACCGGCCAGCGGCGACCACTCCGGGCTCATCTCCTCCCGGGAGGCGAGTTCGGCGATCAGGCCGAGGGTGCGGGCGTGCTGGTAGGACTCGATCCGGGTCTGCGCGGCGATCACCTCGACCAGGACCGCCGAGGGCAGCACGTCCGGGTCCAGGCCCCGCAGCCAGGCGTCCAGCTCGGGCCCGGGCTCGCAGGAACGGATCGCCTCGATCTGCCGCTGCTCACCGGTCCGAGGCGCCCCACCCGCGGCGACGACGGGGTCCGGGCCCAAGTCCGTCAGGCACGTCCCGTCGGGTGCGTAGACCGGCAGCACCGCGGCGGCGACCGGGTCGCCGTCCGGGTGTTCCTGCAGGTCAGGTGCCATGGAACGACACTACCGACGGCCACCGACACGACCTCGGCGACCGACCCCCGTCCTGGGGACGGAGCACGACGACGGCACCTGTGGACGGCTCGGCGCCGGGGCGCGAGCCCGGGACGACCCCGATCCGTCGCAGCCAACGGCCGACCCGAGGCATGGCCACCATGCTCCCGGGATGGCTACGGGGATGGCTACGGCGTCGGCGCAGGCACCGGCCGGCGCCGGGGTCGGCGGTCGGCGCGCCGCCCGTCACGCCCCCAGGCGCTCCTCCGCCCGCGCCCACGGCCGCTCGGCCCCCCGGGGCTGGTGCGTGACGAGCGCGGTCGACGCCCGCACGACCGCGCGCGCCGCCGGCAGCCCCCCGGTCAGCTCGCCGAGCGCGAGCGCCTGGGTGAGCAGGTTGCCGACCGCCGTGGCCTCGACCGGCCCGGCGACGACGGGCAGGCCGGTGGCGTCGGCGGTGAGCCGGCAGAGCAGCGCGTTGCGGGCGCCGCCGCCGACGACGTGCACGACCTCGACCGGGCGCCCAGACAGCGCGCCCGCCCGCCGGACCGCGCGGCGGTACGCGAGCGCCAGCGAGTCGAGGACGCAGCGCACGACCTCGGCCGGGCTGCCGGGCACGGGCTGCCCGGTGCGCCGCGCGGCGGCGGCGATCCGGGCGGGCATGTCGCCCGGCGGCGCGAACGCGGGGTCGTCGACGTCGACGACGGTGCGCAGCGCGGGGACCTCGGCGGCGGCGGCGAGCAGGGCGTCGAGGTCCTGCGGGGTGCCGGCGTCCGCCCACGCGCGCAGCGACTCCTGGAGCAGCCACAGCCCGGCGACGTTCCGCAGGTACCGGACGGTCCCGGCGACGCCGAGCTCGTTGGTGAAGTTCGCGGCGCGCCCCGCCTCGGAGCGCACGGGCGCGGGCAGCTCGACGCCGACCAGCGACCAGGTGCCCGAGGAGATCCACGCGGCGGGGGCGTCGCCGAGCGGCACGGCCGCCACGGCGGAGGCGGTGTCGTGCGAGCCGACCGCGACGTGCACCGCGCCGGCGAGCCCGAGGTCGGCGGCCACGTCGGGCAGCACCGGCCCGAGCACGGTGCCGGGCTCGACCAGCGGGGCCAGCAGCCGCCGCACGTCGCCGGCGGGGGAGGCCGCGAGGGCGTCGAGCACCGCGGGGCTCCATCGGCGGGTGGCGGGGTCGAGCATGCCGGTCGTGGAGGCGTTCGTGACCTCGGTGACGTCGGCGCCGGACAGCCACCGGCCGAGCAGGTCGGGCACGAGCAGCAGCCGGTCGGCGGCCCGCAGCGGCGCGGTGCCGCCGGCCGCGAGCAGCTGGTACACGGTGTTGAACGGCTGCACCTGGCTGCCGGTGGCGGCGTAGTGCGCGGCGGGGTCGAGCAGCCGGGCGAACGCCTCGGCGGCCCCGGCGGTGCGGGCGTCGCGGTAGTGCACGGGGTTGCCGAGGAGCTCGCCGTCGGCGTCGAGCAGGCCGTGGTCGACGGCCCAGGTGTCGATCCCGACGGAGGCGACCGGGCCGGAGGCGCGCGCGGCGACGCGGAGCCCGTCCTGGATTCCGGCCCACAGCGCCAGCACGTCCCAGTGCAGCCGCCCGCCGGCCCGCACCGGCCGGTTGGGGAACCGGCCGGCCTCGCGCGTGACGAGCCGCCCCGCCTCGAGCCGTCCGGCGAGCACGCGGCCGCTGGACGCCCCGAGGTCGACGGCGACCAGGGACGGGGAGGGCGGCATCGGTCAGGCGCCCCAGCCGGCCTGCTGCCCGCCGACGCGCTCGGCGGCGATCTGCTCGGCGTAGCCGGAGGCGGCGTAGGCGGCGACCGGGTCGCGCGGCAGCCCGCGGGACTCCCGCCGGTCGGCCAGCGCGGGGCGGACGTCGGTGTAGAAGGCGTCCATGTAGACGGCGTTCGCGCCGAGGACGTCCCCGGCCTGCTGCGCCGCGGCCAGGGCGTCGCGGTCGATGAGCAGGGCGCGGGCCGTCATCTCCTGGACGTTGAGCACCGAGCGGATCTGCCCGGTGATCTTGTCCTCGATGTTGTGGCACTGGTCGAGCATGAACTGGACGTCGGTGCCCGCGTCCATCCCGCCGCCGCGCACGACCTCGGCGAGGATGCGGAACAGCTGGAACGGGTCCGCGGCCCCGACGATGAGGTCGTCGTCGGCGTAGAACCGGGAGTTGAAGTCGAACGACCCGAGCCGGCCGAGGCGCAGCAGCTGGGCGACGATGAACTCGACGTTGGTCGACGGGGCGTGGTGGCCGGTGTCGAGGCAGACGACGGCCCGGTCGCCGAGCGCGGTCGCGTGGGCGTACGCGGTGCCCCAGTCGGGGACGTCCATCGTGTAGAAGAACGGCTCGAAGATCTTGTACTCGAGCACCAGCCGCTGCTCGCCGGACAGCCGGGCGTAGATCCGCGCCAGGGAGTCGGCCAGCCGGTCCTGCCGGTCGCGGATGTCGCCCTGGCCCGGGTAGTTGGTGCCGTCCGGCAGCCAGATCTTCAGGTCCCGCGACCCGGTGGCGTGCATGACGTCGATGCACCGGAAGTGGTGGTCGACCGCCTTCTGCCGGACCCGCGGGTCGGCGTGGGTGAGGGACCCGAGCCGGTAGTCGTCGTCCTGGAACGTGTTGGAGTTGACCGTCCCGAGCCGCAGCCCGAGGTCGTCGGCGTACGCGGCGAGCTTGCCGAAGTCGTCGACCAGGTCCCAGGGGATGTGCAGCGCCACCGAGGGCGCCAGCCCGGTGAGCCGGTGCACCTGCGCCGCGTCGGCGAGCTTCTCCTCGATCGTGCGCGGCGTGCCGGGGGTGGTGAACACCTTGAACCGGGTGCCGGCGTTGCCGAACGCCCACGACGGGAGCTCGATCGCCTGCCGGTCGAGCGCGGCGGCGAGCGCGGGGGTGAACGACATGGTGTCTCCTTCGACGAACCTGGATGAATCGTTTCATTGCGGTGACCGCGGACGCAAGCGGGTGCCCGTCCGGCGCGGGTCGTGAATCGATGCAGGCCCCGCGCGTCGCTATGCTGCGCCGGACGGGACGCGGCACGCGGACCCGCGCGGGCACCCGGACGGAAGCGGAGGTGAGCGGTGTCGACCTCGGCCACCCGGCGCAGCTCGATCGGTGACGTCGCGCGCCTGGCCGGGGTGTCGGTCGGCACGGTGTCGAACGTGCTGAACCGCCCCGACCGGGTGGCGGCCGCGACCCGCGAGCGGGTGCTCGACGCGATCCGGCGGCTGGCCTTCGTGCCCAACGCGTCGGCCCGGCAGCTCCGCGCGGGCACGATCACCACGGTCGGCGCGATCGTGCTCGACATCCGCAACCCGTTCTTCACCGAGGTCGCGCGCGGCATCGAGGACCGGCTGGCCGCCGCCGACCACACGCTCATGCTGGCGAGCTCCGACGACGACCCCGAGCGCGAGGCGCGCTACCTGCGGCTGTTCGAGGAGCACGGGGTGTCCGGGCTGCTGGTCGTCCCCACGGGCGACGACCTCGGGCCGCTGCTGGCGCTCGCGGGCCGCGGGGTGCACACCGTCCTGCTCGACCGCCCGTCGCCGACGGACGCGCTGTCCTCGGTCGCCGTGGACGACGTCGCGGGCGGCACCCTGGCGGGCGAGCACCTGCTCGACCTCGGGCACCGCTCGGTCGTCATGCTGAACGGCCCGCACGCGATCCGACCGTGCCGCGACCGGCTCACCGGCCTGCGTCGCGCCGTCGAGCGCCGCGGCCTGGACCCGGACGCCGTGGTGCGCGAGGTGCCGCTGCCGTCCCTCGACGCCGGGGGAGCCGCCGCGGTGTTCGCCGGGCTGCTCGAGGGCGACGAGCCGCCGACCGCGGTGTTCTGCGTGAACGACCTCGTCGCGATCGGCGTGCAGCGGGAGATCCGCCGGCGGCGCCCCGACCTGATCGGCAGCATCGCGATCGTCGGGTACGACGACATCGAGGTGGCGGCGGAGCTGGCGACCCCGCTCACCTCGGTGCGCCAGCCCGCGCACGCCCTGGGCTTCCGCGCCGCGGAGATCCTGCTCGCCCGGTCGGGCGAGGGCGCGCCCGTGGCCCAGCACCAGGTGTTCCAGCCGGAGCTCGTCGTCCGGTCCTCCAGCGTCCCCGCCTGAGCCGCGTGCCGGCACCGGTCAGCCCTTGACCGCGCCCGAGGTCATGCCCGCGACGATCTGCCGGTTGAAGAACGCGTACATGATCAGCGGCGGGATCGTGATGAGCAGGACGTCCGCGAACAGCAGGTTCCACTGGTTCAGCCCCTGCGACTGGTAGTTGTACAGCGTGAGCTGCACCGTGGCGTTGTCGGCCCCGGGCAGGAAGTACAGCGCGTAGGTGAAGTCGTTGAACACCGTCACCGCCTGGACGACGACCACGGTCACGACGACGGCGCGCAGCAGCGGGAAGATCACCGAGAAGAACAGCCGGCTCGGCCCGGCCCCGTCGATCAGCGCCGCCTCGTCGAGCTCGCGCGGGATGGTCGCCACGAACGCGCGGAACAGCAGGATGCAGAACGACAGCCCGAACGCGACGTGCACGGCGATGAGGCCGGCCATCGTCTTGAACAGCCCGATGCCCTGGAGGACCCAGATCGTCGGCACGACGGCCGGCGGGATGATGAGCCCGGCCAGCACCAGCGCGTCCACCACGGGGTTCCACCGGCTGCGGCGCCGCTGCACGACGTAGCCGACCATCGCGGCGAGGACGGTCATGATCGCGACCGCCGCCACCGTCAGCACGGTCGAGTTCCAGAACGCCCGGACGAGCTGGCCGTCGTTGGTCGCCAGCACCGTGCGGACGTTCTCCAGCAGCGCCCACTCGGTGGGCAGGGAGAAGTCGAGGTCGAGCGCGTCCTGCTGCGTCTTCGACGCGGTGAGCAGGACGAACAGGAACGGCACCACGAACACGACGGTGGTCGCGAGGATCGCGACGGACCCGAGGGCGACCCCGCGGCGCCTCACAGCGGCACCTCCTTGCGGTTCAGCCACCGGGACAGCGGGAAGATGATCACCGCGATGACGACGAACAGGACGACGTTGCCCGCGGTCGACAGCCCGTAGAACCCGGCCTGGTACTGCTTGTAGATCACCGAGCCGATCACGTCGCTGCTGAACCCCGGGCCGCCGCGGGTCATCGTCCAGATGAGGTCGAACGACCGCAGGCCGCCGATCAGGGACAGCAGCACGACCGTGACCGTGGCCGGGCGCACGAGGGGGAGCGTGATGCTCCGGAAGTTCTGCCACGCGCTCGCGCCGTCCACCCGGGCCGCCTCGTAGTACTCCCGCGGGATCGCCACCAGGCCGGCGATGTAGATGAGGGTGGCGAGCCCGACGCCCTTCCAGACGTCGACCATCGCGACCGAGAACAACGCCAGGCTCGGGTCGGTCAGCCAGCCGGGGCCGGTGACGCCGACCCAGGACAGGACGGTGTTGACCGCGCCGTCGAACGGGTCGAGCAGCACCTTGAACATCACCCCGACGCCGATGGTGCTCACCAGCACGGGGAAGAACACCACCGACCGCAGCCAGCCGCGGGCGATGATCTGCGAGGTCAGCAGCACGGCCAGCGCGAGGCCGAGCACCACCTTGGCGCCGGAGGTCAGGAACGCGTAGACGAACGTGTTCACGAAGCCCTTGACCAGCGCCGGCTCCCGGAAGAACTGCTGGAAGTTGTCCAGCCCGACGAACTCGGCGGAGTACAGGTCCCACCGGGTGAGCGCGAACCAGAACGACGCGCCCGTCGGGACGACGAACAGCGCGAGGTAGAACACACCGGCGGGCACGAAGAACCACGTCGGGTACGGGCTCCGGGCGCCGGCCCGGCGGGTCTGCCGCCGGGCCGGTCGCTCGGCCGTCCGCTCGAGGGCGGGGTGCACGAGGGTCATGGGGCTACCAGTCCAGGCCGAGCTGCTGGGCCTGCTTGACGACGTCCTCGTCGTAGAGGGCGGCGCCGTCCTCGGCGCTGCGGATGCCGGACCCGACCTCGACGGTGATCTGCTCGAGCGCCGGGCCCTTGATCGGCGACAGGAACTCCAGCGCGAGGCCGGTGTCGCCCGAGTCGAAGTACGGCTGCATGTCGGACACGAGGGCCGGCACGTCGTCGGGCAGGTCGCAGCCGTCGACGACGAACGGGCCGCCGACGTCGGTGGTCTCCGCCTGCACCGCGCACGAGTCCGGCGTGACGAGCCAGGCGACGAACTCCTTGGCAGCGTCCAGCTGCGCGCCCTCGGTGGACTTCGGGATGTACATGCCGTTGGGCATCCACACCGTCAGGCCGTTGTCGTCGCTCTCGGAGCTGGGCAGCGGGAACACGCCGAGGTCGTCGGCCGCGTCCGGGTAGTTCTCGCCGACCGACGACGCCACGTTGCCGGTGAGCATCGGGTAGTGCGCCGCCTCGCCCTCTGCCAGCATCTTCACCGCGTCGTCGTACACGGCCGAGGCGAAGTCCTCGTTCACGAACCCGCCGTCGAACACCTCCTGGAGGTGCTCGAACCCGGCGAGCGCCGGCTGGTCCGCGTACTTCCGCTCGCCCTGGGTGTAGGCCTCGGCCCAGCCCGGGTCGGCCGCCTCGACGTTGTAGAAGTCGCCGAGCACCGGCACCTGCGACGTCCAGGTGTCGCCGTAGGTCTGCGCGACGGCGACCAGCCCGGCGTCCTTGATCGCCTGGTTGTTGGCCATGTACTCGTCCCAGGTGGTGGGGACCTCCAGGCCCAGGTCCGCGTAGATCGTCTTGTTGTAGATGACCGCGCCGGCGAACGAGGCGCCGACCGGCGCGCCGTACAGGTCCGTGTCGGTGGAGACGACGGTCGTGAAGTTGTCGTCGATCGAGTCGACCCAGTCCTCGTCGCCCAGCGGCACCAGGTTCTGGTCGGGGTTGAGCGCCTGGAACAGGGAGCCCGAGTTGTACCAGAACAGGTCGTTCATCTCGCCGGTCGCGAGGCGGGTCTTGATGAGGTTGTCGCCCTCGGAGCCCGCGGGGTGGGTCTCGACCTCGATCGTGACGTCCGGGTTCTCCTCGGCGTAGGCGGCCTTGAGGCCGTCCCACAGGGCGACGGACGCGGGGGAGCTGTCGATGTAGACGGAGAGGGACGTGCCCTCGCCGCCCCCGTCTCCGGATCCGCCGCAGGCGGTCAGGGCGAGCGCGGCGGCGACGGCCGCCGCGCCGGCGGTCAGGGGTCGGGTCCTGTTCACGCTTACCTCCTCGTAGGCGCCGGGCGACGTTGCCCCGACAGTGCTTGAACCGATTCACTGCTGCGGCGAGGTTAGGGGAGCCGCGTATCTGGGTCAAGAGTCCTCGGCATCACGACTTGGCATCGTCCCGCTGCGGCGCTGCGGCCCTTGACGAGCGCGCGCGGGCCGGGCGACGATGCCGCAGGTGAGGGTTGAAGCGATTCACCGAACCGGTGGCGCCGGCCCGCGACGACGACGTCGACGAGAGGACCCACGGACCCATGACCACCTGGCAGGCACGCTTCATCGCGCCCGACGCCGCGCTCGACGCCGCCCCGCTGCTGCGGCGGACGTTCGTGCTCGACCAGGACCCCGGCGAGGTGGCCTCCGCCGAGCTCGTGCTCACGGCGCTCGGCGTGGTCGAGGCGTCCCTCGACGGTGTGGCCGTCTCGGGCGACCTGCTCACCCCGGGCTGGTCCGCCTACGAGGAGCGGCTGCGGTACGCGCGGCACGACGTGACGGGCCTGCTGACCCGCCGCACGCCGACGCTCGGGCTCGCCCTCGGCGACGGCTGGTGGCGCGGCCGGCTCGGGTGGGGGACCGGCGCCCGCCCGTACGGCGACGAGATCGCGGGGTTCGCCGAGCTGCGGATCACCTACCGGGACGGCGCGGTCCAGGTCGTCGCGACCGACCCGACCTGGCAGGCCGCCGCCGGCGCGGTGACCGCGGACTCGCTGTACGACGGCCAGTCCGTGGACGCGCGGCGGCTCGACCCGGGCTGGGCGGGGCCGTTCGACGGCGACCCGCCCGCGGACCCGCGCTGGGGCGGCGTGCGCGAGGTCGCGTTCGACGACGCCCGGCTCGAGCCCTACCTCGCGCCGCCCGTCCGCCGGCTGGGCGAGCGCGCACCCGAGCGGGTCTGGCGCAGCCCGTCCGGGAAGGTGCTGGTCGACTTCGGGCAGAACCTCGTCGGCTGGGTGCGGGTCCGGGTGCGCGGGGCGGCCGGCGACGTGGTCACCCTCCGGCACGCCGAGGTCCTCGAGCACGACGAGCTCGGGGTCCGGCCGCTGCGGGCGGCGCGCGCGACCGACCGGTTCACGCTGTCCGGCGGCGACGACGTGTTCGAGCCGACGTTCACGACCCACGGCTTCCGGTACGTCGAGGTCGACGGCTGGCCCGGCGGCCCGGACGCGATCGGGGACGGCGCGCTGACGGCGGTCGTCGTCGGCTCCGACCTGACCCGCACCGGCTGGTTCGAGACCTCCGACCCGCTGCTGAACCGGCTGCACGAGAACGTGGTCTGGGGCATGCGGGGCAACTTCGTCGACGTGCCGACCGACTGCCCGCAGCGGGACGAGCGGCTCGGCTGGACCGGCGACATCGCCGCGTTCGCGCCGACCGCGTGCTTCCTCGCCGACGCCTCCGGGTTCCTCGGTGACTGGCTGGTCGACCTCTGGGCCGAGCAGCGCGCGGACGGGTACGTGCCCTACGTCGTCCCCGACCTGCTGCGCCGCATGGCCGAGGGGCCCGCCGAGTTCGAGCCCGCCGACGCCACCGCCGTCTGGGCCGACGCCGCGGTGTGGGTGCCCTGGGCGCTGTGGCAGGCGTACGGCGACCGGGCCGTCCTCGAACGGCAGTACGACTCGGTCCTGGACCACGTGCGGCACGTCGCCGGGCTGCTGTCGCCGAGCGGGCTGTGGGACACCGGCTTCCAGTTCGCCGACTGGCTCGACCCGGACGCCCCGCCGGACCGGCCGGACGCGGCGAAGGCCGACAAGGGCGTCGTCGCCACGGCGTGCGCGTACCGGACCGCCGACCTCGCGGCGCGGATCGCGGGCGTCCTCGGGCGGGACGCGGACGCGGCGGAGCTCGCGGCGCACGCGGCCCGGGTGCGCGCCGCGTTCCGGGCGGCGTACGTGGACGGCGGCGCGCGGCGGGTGCGGTCCGACGCGCCCACGGTGTACGCGCTCGCGATCGAGTTCGGGCTGCTCGACGACGACGAGCGTGCCTGGGCGGGGGACCGGCTCGCCGAGCTCGTCGCGGCGGCCGGGCACCGCATCTCGACGGGCTTCGCCGGGACGCCGTTCGTCACCGACGCGCTCACCTCGACCGGCCACGCCGGGACCGCGTACCGGCTCCTGATGCAGCGCGAGGTCCCGTCCTGGCTCTACGCCGTCACCATGGGCGCGACGACCGTCTGGGAGCGGTGGGACTCGATGCTGCCCGACGGCACGATCAACCCCGGCGAGATGACCTCGTTCAACCACTACGCGCTCGGGGCGGTCGCCGACTGGCTGCACCGGGTCGTCGGCGGGCTCGCGCCCCTGGAGCCCGGCTACGCGCGGGTGCTGGTGGCCCCGGTCCCCGGGGGCGGGCTCGAGTGGGCGCGCACGACGCTCGACAGCCGGCACGGGCGGATCGAGGTCGCGTGGCGGCACGCGGACGGCGCGCTCGCGGTCGACGTCGAGGTGCCGGACGGCGTCGAGGCGGTCGTGCGGCTCCCGGGGTCCGAGGACCGGGTCCTGGGACCGGGCGCGCACCGGGTCACGGGGGCCGTCGCGGGCCCGGAGCCGGTGCCGGTGGGGTGACCCGGGGGGCGACGGCGTCAGCCCGCGGCGGCGGCGCGGGCGATCCGGTCGACCGCCTCCGTCAGGACCTCGGGGGAGCACGCCAGGTTCAGGCGGGCGAACCCGGCGCCCTGGCGGCCGAAGTCCGGGCCGCTGGTGAGGGCCACGCGGGCGTCCGACAGGACGCGCGCCGCGGGGTCGTCGCCCCAGCCGAGCGCCGCGAGGTCGAGCCACGCCAGGTAGCTCGCGCCCGGGCGGCGGTACCGCACCTGCGGCAGCCGGTCGGCGAGCAGGCGCCCCAGCAGGTCGGCGTTGTGCTCGATCGCGGCGACGGTGCCGGCCAGCCAGTCGCGGCCGCGCACGAACCCCTCGCGGGTGGCGATCGCGCCGAAGTGGCCGGTCCGGCCGGTGACCTCCTCGGGCAGGCCGAGCACGAGGTCGGCCATCGGCCCGCCGGCGGCGACGGCCAGCGCGCACTTCAGCCCCGCCAGGTTGAACGCCTTGCTCCCGGACTCCGCGGCGATCCCGTGGGCCCGCGCCGCGTCGGACACGGCGAGGTACGGCGTGAACGCCCGCCCGGCGTGGGTGAGCGGCGCGTGGATCTCGTCGCTCAGCACGAACCCGCCGTGCCGCTCGACGACCTCCGCCAGGGCGGCGAGGTCGGCGCGGTCGTGCACCAGGCCGAGGGGGTTGTGCGGGTGGCAGAGCAGCACGCCGCGGGCCGCCCCGGACGCCAGGGCCGCGTCGACGCCGTCCAGGTCGAGCCGGTGGGTCGCGCCGTCGTCGAGCAGGGGCACCTCGACGACCGCGGCGCCGGCCTCCGGGACCAGCTCGAAGAACGGCGGGTACACCGGCGGCGTGATGACGACGCCCTGGCCCGGCTCGACCAGCCGCCGCAGGGCCTCCACGATGACGACGCTGACGTCCGTGGCCGTGCGCATCAGCGCGGGGTCGGGGGACCAGCCCCACGCGTCGGCGGCGTAGGCCGCGAACGCCTCCTTGGCGCCGCCGCCCGAGGCGTGCACGTACCCCGTGTCGCCGCGCTCCAGCGCCTCGCGGAGCGCGGCCGTGATCGCCGGTGCGAGCGGGTAGTCCATCTCCGCGACGAACAGCGGGAGCACGTCGTCCGGGTAGGACGCCCACTTCTCGCTGCCGCGGCGGCGCAGGACGTCGAGCGGGTGGGCCTGGGTCATCGGGGGCACGTCCGGCAGGGTAGGCGCGCCGCGCCGGCCGGCGCACGGCGGCGTCCCGGGCCTCCGGCGGGGGGACGCCCCTGCGCGAGTGGGCAACCGACACGTCGAGGGAGTAGTCGGCGGGTACTCGCTCGACGCGTCGGCTGCTCACTCGGCGCCGCGCCGCCGCGCGCTACGCGCTCGCCGGCGCCGGGACGTCCGTGGCGAGCGGGAGGTCCGGGCGGGCGGACCACTCCTCGAGGGAGCCGTCGTACAGCCGGACGTCCTCGCGGCCCGCGGCGACCAGGCCCAGGGCGAGGTGGCTCGCCGACACGCCGCCGCCGCAGTACAGGACGAGCGGGCCGTCGCCGGCGAGCGGGGCCAGCGCGCCCGCCAGGGCCCCGCCGCGCAGCAGCAGGCCGTCGGGGCCGGTCAGCGCGCGGGCCGGGAGGTTGACGGAGCCCGGGATGTGCCCGCGCCGCGCGTACCGGGTGGGCGCCGTGCCGGCGAACTGGTCGGCGCCCAGCGCGCACACCAGGCGGCCCGGGGCGCGGCCCTCGGCCACCGCGCGCACCTCGTCGAGCGTCGCCCACACGTCGGCCCGGGGTCGCAGCGTGAGCGGGCCGTCCCCGGCGGGGGTCGGGTCCGGTCCCGACCCGGCAGCGCCCGCAGCCGCCCCCGACGCGACGGCACCCCCGGCCGCCCGCCACGCCGCGAGCCCGCCGTCGAGCACCCGGGCGGGCAGCCCGAGCGCGCGCAGCGACCACCAGGCCCGCGCGGCCCAGAACCCGTCGGCCCGGTCGTAGACGACCACCGGCCGCCCGTCCCGCGCGCCGAGCGCGGTCAGCACCGCGGCCGCCCGACCGGGCGCGGGCTGCGCGAAGTGGAAGCCGGCCCCGGGCTCGGCGAACGCGTCCAGCAGGTCGAGGTGCGCCGAGCCGGGGACGTGGGCGTCGGCCCAGCCGGGTGCGCCGCTGGCGGCGCGGTGGTCGCCGTCGGCCCGGGGGCGGGGGAGGTCGACGGTGGCGTCCAGGACCAGGGCGTCCCCGGGGTCGGCGCGCAGCTCGCCGGCGGTGACGAGCGGCCCGGTCACGCGGCCACCCCGGCGCGGACGCCGCCCGGCAGCAGCGGCAGCAGGTCGGCCGTCGCCCGCGCGGCCTGGGTGCGCAGGTCGCCGCCCAGCGGGTGCAGCAGCACGTCGGTCGCCCCGGCGGCGTGCAGGTCGGCGAGGAACGCCGCGCACTGCTCGGGCGTGCCGATCGCCGAGACGGTGCGCAGGTCGTCGAACGGGATGCCGCGGGTGCTCTGCACGGCCCAGGCCTCCCGCGCCGCGGCGACGGCCTCCGCCTCGGTGGGGGCCACCGTGAGGTTCACCTGGACCGCCACCGGGAAGTCGCCGGTGCGCCCGCGCCCGGCGCGCAGGGAGGTCAGCAGGGCGAGCCGGTCGCGCAGGTCGGCGGGTCGCACGTTGTAGGTCAGCCAGCCGTCGCCGTGCTCGGCGACCCGGCCCAGCACGCGCCGCAGGCCCTCCCCGGACGCGCCGGCCGACGGGTTCGCGACCATCCACACCGGCAGCGCCCGCTGCCGGAAGGCGGGGACCACCTCGACGTCGTCGAGGTCGAGGTGCTCCGACCGGTAGCTCAGCCGGGGCTGGCGCACGACGGCGCGCAGGAACGCGAGGGCGTCGAGCATCCGCGCGGACTTCTGCTCGTAGGTCAGCCCGAACGCGGCGCGCTCGCGCTCGTGCTTCGCGCCCGTCCGGTTGCCGGGGCAGACGACCATCGTCATCCGCCCGCCGGACAGCGCGTCGAGGTTCGCCCACTGCTGCGCGACGACGAGCGGCTGCCGCAGGCCCAGCGTCGACAGGCAGGCGACGCCGAGCCGGATGCGCCGGGTCCGCGCGGCGAGGGCGGCCAGCAGCACGGTGGAGTCGAAGAACCGCAGGGCCAGCACCGAGTCGGGGACCCAGACCCCGTGCCACGCCGGGTCGGCATCCAGGTGCTCCGCGACCTCGATGAGCTCGGCGAGCCGGTCCGTCGGCGAGCCGTCGTCGGGCACGCGCCCGGGCAGCACGAGCGACGCGCGCAGCCCCGGACCCGTCGCGGACGCGCGCGCGTCGGCGTCCGCCGTCACGCCGGGACCGTCCCCGCCACGGGCCCGCCGACCGCCCCGGCGACCGCCCCGCCGGCGCCCTCGGCCAGCGGCCCGGTCGCCGCCCCCGGCAGCCCCGACAGGTCGGGGACGGCCGCGTTCTCGTGCAGCCACCGGGCGTACGGCGCGAGCAGGTCCTCGCGGAGCACGCCCCAGCGGCCGTCGTGGAACCAGGTGGTCGACACCAGCCGCACCGACTGCTCCAGGACCGCCGGCGGGAAGTACGGGGCGACGTGCTGGAAGTGCGCGGCGGCGGCCGCGGGGTCGGCGGCGGCCGCGCGGAACCCCGCCCCGGTCGCGGCGAGCAGCGGGTCCAGGACGCCGGGCTCGGCGGCGAGCCAGTCCTCGCGCGCGACGAGCACGTAGGAGTGGAACGCCGGCGCGCCGTGGTCCTTGACCGGCCAGCTCAGCCGGTCGTCGGCGGGGTGGCCGTCGAACAGCTCGTCCCAGGCCCAGTACGCGCCGAAGTAGGCCTCCGCGACGCCGGCGGCGAGGTCGGCGGACTGCAGCTCGCGCGGCCCGGAGTCGACGATGGCGACCCGGTCCGGGTCGCCGCCGTCGACGCGCACCAGGTGGCGCACCATCGCCAGCCCGCGGGGCGTCGGGTTGAGGGCGACCCGCCGGCCCTCCAGGTCGCGGGGCCGGGACACCCCGAGCGACCGCAGGGAGTGCAGCGTCTCGAGCCCGGTCTGGTTCACCGCGGCCACCGCGGTGACCCGCTGCCCGCGGGCGCGCGCGGCGAGCAGCCGGTTGCTGGGGACGACGCCGAGGTCGGCCTCGTCGCGCGCGAGGTGGGCGAGGGTGTCGCCGCGGCCGGGGTCGACCACGCCGATGCGCAGCTCGAGCCCCGCCTCGTCGTAGCGGCCCTGCGCGCGGGCGAGGGTGAACCCCGCGTCGTTGGGCCAGGGGTGGTAGTAGCCGAGCAGCAGGCGGGCGGTGGTCATCGGTGCTCCGGGACGGGGGTGCGGGCGGGGGACGCGGCGGGGGCCGGGGAGGCGGCGGGGGCCGGGGAGGCGGCGGGCGCGCGGAGCAGGTCGGTCAGCTCGCGGCGCAGCCGGATGAACTCGGGGGAGTCGGCCACCTCGTCGGCGCGGGGCCGCGGGAACGGCACGTCGACGCGCCGCAGCACCCGGGCCGGCCGGGCCGACAGCACGTACACGGTGTCCGACAGCAGCAGCGCCTCCTCGATGTTGTGGGTGATGAACAGCACCGGCCGGCGCGTCTCCTCCCACAGGTGCAGCAGCCAGCGCTGCATGTCGGCGCGGGTGAGGGCGTCGAGGGCGCTGAACGGCTCGTCGAGGCACATGAACGGCCGCGGGGCGAGCAGCGCCCGCAGGAACGCGACGCGCTGCTGCATGCCGCCGGACAGCGCGTGCGGCAGCGAGCGGGCGAACCCGCCGAGCCCCACCCGGTCGAGCCAGTCGGCGGCCTCGGCCGCGGAGGCCGCGGTGCGGGTGCGGGCGATCTCCTGCGGCAGCAGCACGTTGTCCAGGACGGTCCGCCACGGCAGCAGCGCGGGCTGCTGGGGCATGTGGCTGATCCGGCCCCGGGTCCCGGTGATGTCCTCGTCGTCCAGCAGCACCCGGCCGCGGGACGGGGCGACCAGGCCCCCGACGACGTGCAGCAGAGTGCTCTTGCCGGACCCGGAGGGGCCGATGATCGACACGAACTCGCCGGGCTCGACGGTCAGGGACAGGCCGTCCAGCACGTGCAGCGGCCCGTCGGCCGTCGGGTAGTGGACGTGCACGTCGTCCAGGCGCAGGCGCGGGTCAGCGCTCACGGGTCCTCCACCGGGTGGCGCGCCGCTCGAGGGCGGCGATCAGGGCGAACAGGGCGAGGCTGAGCACGACGATCGCGACGATGGCGACGAAGACGCGGTCGGCGCGGAACGCCGACTTCTGCAGCAGCATGTAGTGGCCGAGCCCGCGGTCCGAGCCGACCCACTCGGCGACGACGGCGCCCATGACGGCGTAGGTCGCGGCGATCTTGAGGCCGGAGAACACCGACGGCAGTGCCGACGGCACCTCCACCTTGGTGAACGTCTGCCACCGGCTCGCGCCCGACATCCGCAGGTAGTCGAGGACGACGCGGTCGGCGCCGCGCAGGCCGTCCATCGCGGCGATCGCGACCGGGAAGAAGCAGACCAGCACGATGACGACGAGCTTCGGCGTCAGCCCGAAGCCGAACCAGATGACCAGCAGCGGCGCGAGCGCGATCGTCGGCACGTTCTGGCTGACGATCAGCAGCGGGTAGACCGCCGACCGCAGCGGCTCGACCAGGTGCAGGGCGGCGGCGAGCAGCAGCCCGAGGGCGACGCCGATCACGCCGCCCTGGACCGTCAGCGTCACCGTCGCCACGACGTCCTCGCCGAGGGTCGGCGCCACCGCCACCGCCTCGCGGGCGATCTGCACCGGCCCGGGCAGCATCCAGGCCGGCACCTCCAGGACGCGCGTCGCGACCTCCCAGACCAGCAGCACGCCGAGCGCGGTCAGCACGGCGGGCGCGGCCCGGCGCAGCCGCCCGGCGCGGGCCGGGCGCCCGGGCCGGCGCGGCGCGGAATCCCGCGCCGCCCCGGTGCCGGTGCCCGCGGGGGCGACGGTCGTCACGACGCGTCGCCCTGGACGAACTGGTTGGTGTAGGCGGCGTCGTAGTCGAAGCCGGGCTCGATGATCCCGTTGTCCTCCAGCCAGCCGCTGAAGCCCTCCCAGACCTCGGGCCGCTGGTAGCCCCACTCCGGGGAGTCCGACCGGTACTCGTCGGCGAGGTACTCCTGGCTGGCGCGCACCTGGCCCTCGTCCAGGTCCGGCACGGCGTCGAGCAGGATGTCGGCGGCCTCGTCGGGGTTCTCGATGGCGAACTCGTAGCCCTCGGTGGCCGCGTCGACGAACGCCTGCACGAGCTCCGGGTCGGACGCGATGGTGTCCTCGCTGGAGATCAGCACCGGCGTGTACCAGTCGAGGGCCTCGTCGTAGTCGCGCACCAGCTGGACGTTGAGGTCGACGCCCTGCTCCTCGGCGAGCGGCACGTCCCAGCCCTCGAAGACCCAGCCCAGGTCGATGTCGCGCTGGAAGGCCTGCAGCACGCTGGAGGTGCCGATGTCGACGTTGGTGACCTGGTCGGGGTCGCCGCCGTCCTGCGCCACGAGGGCGTCGAGGATCGCGCCCTCGATCGGGCTGCCCCAGCCGCCGTAGACGTGGCCCGCGTAGTCGGCGGGGCGCTCGATGCCGCGGTCGACGGGCGAGGCGAAGCCGGAGGTGTTGTGCGCGATCACCGCGGCGATCGACACCACGGGGACGTCCTGGCCCCGGGCCTGCGTGACGTTCTCCTGGTAGGAGACGCCGAACTGGGCGGACCCGGACGCGACCAGCGCCTCGGCGCCGTCCTCCGGCGGCTGCACGATCTCGAGGTCGATGCCGTGCTCGGCGAACCAGCCCTTCTCCTGGGCGACGTAGATCCCGGTGTGGTTGGTGTTGGGCGTCCAGTCGAGCACCAGGGTCGCGGGCGTCAGGTCGCCCGTCGCGGCGTCGTCGGCCGCGTCGGCGGTGGCGCCGCACGCGGCGAGGCCGGCGGCGGCGGCGAGGCTCGCGGCGACGAGCAGGGGGCGGCGGGCGGGAGCGCGCATGGGGGTGTCCTTCCGGGGGAGCGTGCGGGGTCGGGGGTGGCGGGGTCAGGCGGTGGGGAGGTGCGCGAGCCGGACCCCGGCCGCGGACGCCTGCACGACCCGCAGGTCGCAGCGACGGGGGGTGTCGGCGCGGCGGGCGAGCTCCGCCTCCTGGCTCGCCCACGCGGCGCGGTGCGGCAGGTACGTGAGCCGGTCCTCGCGGTCGTCGAGCCGCCGGCCGCGCACGGCCGGGGCGGTGTGCACCCAGACCCGGGCGGCGAGGCCGGAGCCGGGGCCGAGGGACGCGACGCCGCTGCCCTCGAGCACGGCGAGCGCCGGCGGCGGCAGCGCGGTGGCCGGCTCGGCCGCGCCGACCACCCAGTCGTAGCGGCGGGCCCGGCCGGGCTCCCCGCGCGCCCAGGGGCCCACGAGGTCGCGGCCGAGCGCCCGGACCCCCGCGTCGAGCGCGTCCCAGCCGGGGACGTAGTCGTCGACGTGCAGCAGGTCGGCGCCGAGCGCCCGGGCGAGCCGGTCCGCCAGCCAGGTCTTGCCCGCGCCGGAGTACCCGTCCACCGCGACGACCAGGGTGCCGCCGGGCACGGCGGCCCCGGAGGTGACCGCGGTGCGGTGCACGAGGGCGGCCAGCGCGGCCCAGGGGAGCAGCGCGGTGCGCCGCGGCGCGGCGGTGCCAGGCGCAACGGTGCCGGGCGCAACGGCGCCGGGCGCGGCGGTGCGGGTGGGTGCGGGCACGACGGGCCTCCGGTGGCGGGGCGCGGCGCCGGGTGCGGCGGCGCGGCGGGGACGGCGGGGCGGGGGACGCACCGCCGCGCCGGGTCCGGGCGGGGGTGCGTCTACCGACAGCGGGCGCGCCGACAGGACCGCGGGGCGGTCGTCGGGGGCACGGTGCCGGTCATCGGGGCTCCTGGTGGTCGGGTCCGGTGGCGACGGTAGGCGCGCCCGGACCCGACGGACAACCGGCGTCCGCCACGTGGGATACTGTTGTATACGGACGTATCCAGAACCACGAGGGGGAGCCGGTGGCCGCGGTCGAGGCGACGGACGGGACGCGCGCGTCCGAGGTGGGCACGCAGCACTACGCCGAGCTGCGGCGGGACGTGCTCGACGGCGCGTTCGCCCCGGACGACCTGCTGCAGGAGTCGCCGCTCGCCGCGCGCTACGGCGTGTCCCGCACCCCGGTGCGCGAGGCCCTGGCGCGCCTGGAGCAGGACGGGCTGCTGGAGCGGGTGCCGCGCGGCTACCGCGTGCGGTCGGGCACCCCCGAGGACGTGCTGGACGTCTACGACGCGCGCACGGCGCTCGAGGGCGTCGCCGCGGCCGCGGCCGCCGACCGGCGCTCGGCGCTCGAGCTCGCCCGGCTGGAGAGCCTGCACGAGGACGCGGCGTCGGCGACCCCGGAGGAGCAGCGCCGGCTCAACACGCTGTGGCACGAGGCGCTGTGGGCCGCCTCGCACAACGCCACCGTCACCGGGCTGCTGGTCCGGCTGACGTCGCAGCTCCGGATCTACGACGGCACCCGCACCGAGTCCGCCGAGGACCTCGCCGCCTCGCGCGCGGAGCACGCGGCGGTGCTGGACGCCGTCCGGCGGCGGGACCCCGAGGCGGCGCGCGCGGCGGTGCAGGGGCACCTCGAGCGGTCGCGGGACCTGCGGCTGCGGGCGTTCGCGGCGCGGCGCTGAGCGGCGCCTCCCGGCCGGGTCAGCCCGGCTCGCCCGGGCCCGCGGGCGGTGGCTCGTCCCGCGGCCGCAGCCGGACCGCGACCAGCGCCACGTCGTCCTCGCCCGGCCCGCCCGGCAGCTCCGCGAGCAGGGTGTCGCACAGGTCGCCGAGCTCGCGGCCGGCGTGCCGGCCGAGCGCCGCGCGCAGGTCGGCCATCCCGGCGCGCAGCGGGCGGTCCCGGCGCTCGACCAGCCCGTCCGTGTAGAGCAGGACGGTCTCGCCGTGCCCGAGCACCGTCTCGTGGTCGACGCGCGGCCGGTCCGGGTCGAGGCCGAGCAGCAGGCCGGGGCGCTCGTCGAGCACGCGCACCGCGCCGTCGGCGCCGACGACCATCGGCGGCGGGTGGCCCGCGCTGGACCAGCGCAGGCGCGTGACGCCGGCGGCCCGCTCCGCGGGGGTCTGCTCGACCCGCGCCACGACGAGCGTCGCCAGCACGGGGATCCGCAGCGTGCGGACGGCCGCGTCCAGCAGCGCGAGCACGTCGGCCGGGCTGTTCCGGGTGACGACGGCGATCGCGCGGAGCATCGACCGCACCTGCGCCATGAGGGCCGCCGCCTCGACGTCGTGCCCCACGACGTCGCCGATGACCAGCACGGTGCCGCCGTCGTGCTGCGGGAAGGCGTCGTACCAGTCGCCGCCGACGCGGGCGGCCTCCGCGGCCGGCTGGTACCGGACCACGACCTGCATGTGGGCGGGCTCGACCGGTGCGGTGAGCAGGGTGCGCTGGAAGGTCGCGGCGACGTCGCGCTGGCGCCGGTAGAGCCGCGCGTTGTCGAGGGCGAGCGCGGCCGTCGCGGCCACCTCCACCACCGACGCGACCTCCGCCGGGGACAGCGGCGGGCGGTGCGGGCCGTTGAACAGGGTGAGGGCGCCGAGGGTGCGGCCGCGGCTCTTGAGCGGCGCGACGGTGAGCGAGGTCGGGGCGAGCTCCTCGACCAGCTCGCGGGCCGGGCCCGGGGCCAGCACCCGGTCGAGCGCGTCGACCGCGGCGTCGTGCACGTGCACCACGTCGCCGGAGTCGATCGCGCGCATGAGCATCGAGCCCGGGACCAGGGCCCCGATCCGCTCCCGCGCGTAGGCGGCGACGAGGTCGCGCCGGGCCGGGTCGGCGTGCCACCAGCCGACGTCGCGCAGCCGCCGCCGCGGAGCCCGGGACTCGTCGTCGTCGACGAGCGTCACCAGGCACCAGTCGGCGAGCGCCGGGACGAGGAGCCGGGTCAGCCGCTCGACCGCCTCGTCGGCGTCCATCGTCCCGCCCAGGCGGGCGGCCACCTCCGACACGAGGGAGCGCTGCTCCGTCGTCGTCCCGTGCACCTGCTGGCTCCTCGCCCCCGACACCCGCCCCGCTGCTGGAGGAGGGCTGCTTCGCAGACGGTACGGCAGGTCGGCGGACCGCCGCCCGTCACGCCCGGCACCACCGGCCGCGGCGGGGTCACCAGCGCAGGCTGAACCAGACGACCTTGCCGCCGTCGGGTGCCGGCTGCCAGCCCCACGCCGACGTCACGGCGTCCAGGATGTGCAGCCCGTGCCCGCCCGGCAGCCCCTCGCGGTTGCTGCGCCGGCGGGGGAGCACGGCCGCGGCGGCGTCGCCGACCTCGTAGGTCAGCTGGCGGCGGGCGCCGACCACGCTGACGGTGATCGTCCGGGTCCCGGGCGCGTGCCGCAGGGCGTTCGTGAAGGCCTCGCTCATGGCGAGCTGCACGGAGTCGACCACCTCGCCGGGCGCCCCGGCCGCGGTCGCCCGCTCCATGGACCAGGCCCGGGCCCGCGCCAGGGACGACGCCGACGACGGGAACGCGCGCTCGTCACCGCGACTCGTCCCGTGCACCCGCCGACCGTACCCGTCGCCGCGCCCCACGTCCCGCCGACACGGCCCCGTCGCCCGCGACCTCACCCCGGCCCTCACCCCGCCCGGGGCCGGGGCGGGCCGGGGGCGGGCCGGGCGCTCGGCGCGACGCGGCGGGGCACCGCCCTCATACTGACCCCGTGACCACGCTCCCGACGCCCGCGGGCGCCCAGCCGCCCGGCGGTCGCCTGCACGTCGACCCGGACCGCCCGGCGGTGCTGCGCGCCGAGGGCGAGATCGACATCGACGTGGTGCACACCTTCGCCGAGCAGCTCGGCGTCGACGAGATCGCCGCCGGCCGGACGCTCGCGGCGGCGGGCGTCGAGGAGGTCGACCTCAGCGGGGCGACGTTCATGGACTCGTCGGCGATCGCGCTGCTGGTCTCCATCGCGCCGCACCGGCGCCCGGAGCGGCTGCGCGTGCGCGGGGCGACCGGGGCGCCGCTCATGACGCTCCAGGTGACCGGTCTCGACGCGGTGCTGGACCTGGTCCCGGCCGAGGGCTGACCCCGCCGGCCGGGACCGCGCCGGTCACACCCCCGCCAGCGCCGCCTCCCGCGCGCCCGCTGCGCCGGTCCCGTCCCGCCGCGCGACCGCGCGCAGGCCCAGGTGCTCCCGGAGCGTGGTCCCCGCGTACGCGGTCCGGTACGCACCGCGCTCCTGCAGCTCGGGCACGACCCGGTCGACGACGTCGTCCAGCCCGGACGGGACGAGCCACGGGCTGAGGTTGAACCCGTCGACGGCGCCGGTGCGGACGAACCGCACCAGCCGGTCGGCGACCGCGGCCGGCGTGCCGACGAAGCCGCGCTCTCCGGACACGCGGATCACGAGGTCGCGGATCGACAGGCCCTCGGCCTCGGCCAGGGCCCGCCACCGCGCCGCCACCTCGTGCGTGCGGGCGCCGGTGGTCGACGAGCCGCCCTCCGCGCCGAGCTCGGCGACGACCGGGTCGTGCGCCGGCAGCGGGCCGTCCGGGTCGTACCCGCTCAGGTCCTCGGCCCAGATGGTGCCCACGACGTGCAGCGCCGTCGCCGGCGTGACCTGCTGCCGGGCGACCCAGCGCGCCTTCTCCTCGGCCTCCGCGGGGGTGTCGCCGACGACGATCGCCGTGCCCGGGAAGATCTTCACGTCGTCCTCCGGCCGGCCCGCCGCGACGGCGCGGGCCCGGATGTCCGCCGCGAACTCGAGCGCGACGGCGAGCACCGACCCGTGCCGGGAGAAGATCACGTCCGCCGACCGCGCGGCGAAGTCCCGGCCCTGCGGCGAGTCGCCGGCCTGGAAGATCACCGGGTGCCCCTGCGGGCTGCGCGGCGTGGTCGGGTCGATCGTCACGTCCACCAGGTCCCCGTGCTCCTCGACGCGCGCGACCCGCCCGCCGGGGCCTTCCGGCCACGCGTCCCAGATCCGCCGGGCCGTCGCGAGGACCTGCTCCGCGCGGTCGTAGCGGCGGGCGTGGTCGAGGTAGCCGCCGCGGCGGAAGTTCTCGCCGGTCCACGCGTTGTCGGTGGTCACGACGTTCCAGGCGGCGCGACCGCCGGACAGCACGTCCAGGCTCGCGAGCCGCCGGGCCAGGTCGACCGGGTCGTTGTACGTGGTGTTCTGGGTGGCGACCAGGCCGATCCGCTCCGTCACGGCCGCCAGCGCGGCGAGCTGCGTGATCGCGTCCGGGCGGCCCACGACGTCGAGGTCGTGCAGCCGGCCGCGGCTCTCCCGGAGCCGGAGGCCCTCCCCGAGGAAGAACGCGTCGAACAGCCCGCGCTCCGCGGTGCGGGCGACCCGCTCGAAGGACGCGAAGTCGGTCTGCGACCCGGACTCGAGGTCGGACCAGATCGTCGTGTGGTTGACGCCCTGGAAGAAGACGCCGAGGTGCACCTCGGCGTCGGGGCGGGTGATAGGGTGCGCGGCGTCGGCGTCGGCGGTGCGGTCGGGGGTGCGGTCGGTGGTGGTCACGGCGGGCTCCTCAGGCGGTCGCGCGGGCCGCGCCCGCGAAGCGGTTCTCGGGCCGCGCGAGGCCCAGGTGGTCGCGCAGGGTGGCCCCGCCGCGCGGGGCGGCGGTCCGGCGGTCGGCGCGCAGCGCGGGCAGCACGTCCCGGGCGAGCACCGGCAGGTCCGCGTCGAGGGACGCGGCGAGCAGCCGGACGCCGGCGACGGCGGGGTCGTCGGCGAGCTCGGCGAGCAGCGCCACCAGCCCGGCCGGCGTGCCGGCGTGCCGCAGCGCGGCGCCCGCGGCCCACGGCCCGGCGGCGCCGGCGTCGAGCTCGGCGAGGCGGTCGGTGCCCGTGCGCCCCTCCGCGTCGAGGACGACCTGCACCTCGACCACCGCCCTCGCGCCGGGGTCGCCGTCGACGACCGCGCGCGCCGCGGCCCGGGCCTCCGCCGCGCCGGACCCGCCGACGAGCACGACGTCCACCAGGCGCTCGCCGTCCCGGCCAGGGCCGGCGACGTCCCCGGCCCGCGCCAGCACGACCGGCTGCCCCTGCGGCGGCCGCGGCGTGATCAGCGGGCCGACGACGGAGAACGACTCCCCGGCGAAGTCCACCCGGTGGATCCGGTCCCGGTCGACGTACCGGCCGGTGGCGACGTCGCGGATCACCGCGTCGTCCTCCCAGGAGTCCCACAGGTCGCGGACGACCTGCACCACGTCCCGGGCCTCGCGGCCGAGGTCGGCGACCGGCGCGCGCCCGTAGGCCGCGGGCGCGGCGTCGCCGGGGGTCACCGCGGCCAGCCAGCCGGCGCGGCCGGCCGCGGCGAGGTCGAGGGAGGCGAGCTGCGTCGCGACGTGGAACGGCTCGGGGTAGGTGGTCGGCACCTCGGGCACGAGGCCGAGCGCGGTGGTCGTCCGGGCGACGAACGCCGCGCGGGTGACGGCGTCGAGCCGGGCCGACGCGGGCGCGCCCGGGGCGGCGGGCAGGGCGGCGTCGGCGAAGGTGGCGAAGGTCAGGCCGGCGTGCTCGGCGTGCCGGACGGCGCGGGCCAGGCGGGCGCCGGACACGAGGTCGGCGGGCGCGAGGCCGGACAGCGCGGCGGCGGCCGGGTGCGCGCCGGCGCCGTCGACGTCGAGGCCGGTGAGGAGCGGGGGGACGGTCACGGTGGTCTCCGGGGGTCGGGGAGCGGCGGGGATCGGGCGGCGCGGCGGACGCGGCGGGCGCCTGGGCGGCGTCACAGCGCGGTGTGCGCGCCGATCCGGTGGTAGGTGCGGTCGTGGTAGACGAGCGGCGAGGCGCCGTCGCCGGGCTCCGCGTCGGCCGGGCCGCCCGCGGACAGCGCCCGCAGCGACACGAGGTACGAGTCGCCGACCGGGGTGCGTTGCACGACGCGGGCGCGCACCCAGGACACCGCGCCGTCGATCACGGGCTCGCCGGTCGGGAGCGGGGTCCAGCCCCCGGCGGCGAACCGGTCGAGGCCGCTGGTGGCGAACCGCGCGGACACGTCGTCCTGGTGGTCGGCCAGGAAGCTCACCGCCAGCGTGGGCGCCGCGGAGACGGCGGGCCAGGAGGACGACGTCGAGGCGAGCGAGAACGCCAGCAGCGGCGGGGCCGCGGACACCGAGATGACCGAGGTCGCGGTGAACCCGACCGGCCGGCCGGCGTGCCGCAGCGCGACCACGGCGACCCCGGCGGGGTGCCGGCGGAACACCTGCTTGAACTGCTGCGGGTCCAGCTGGGGCTCGTCCTGCTCGGCCAGCAGCCGCTCGAGCGGGCCCAGGTCGGTGCGCTCGGCGGTCACCGGGCCGCCCCCGCGAGCGCGTCCGTCAGCCCGAGCGCCCGGCGCAGCGGCGCGGCGGCCCCGGCCAGCCACGCGTCCAGCGCGGGGTCGAGGTCGGCGAGCTGGGCCTCGGTGAGGGTCAGCGACCGCGCCGGGACGACCGCGCCCAGCTCGACGAGCACCGGCCGCAGGTGCACCTCGCCGGCGAGCGCGTGCGCGGGGCTGCCCGACACCACGAGCGGCACGGCGACGACGCCGGCGAGGCCGTCCGGGCCGTACAGGTCGAGGAACGCCTTGAGCAGACCGGTGTACGACGCCTTGTAGACCGGCGTGGCGATCACCGCGACGTCGGCGGCCGCCACCCGCGCGAGGGCGGCGTCGGCGGCGGGGTGCGCCGGGGCGAGCAGCTCGCCGGCGAGGGTCGCGAGGTCGACGACCTCGACGGTCCCGGCGGCGGCCGGCTCGCCGGACGGGAGCGCGGCCAGGCGCTCGGCGGCGGCGCGCGCGGCGGCCAGGGTGCGGGACCCGGCGCGCGGGTTCCCGGAGACGGCGACGACGGACGGGGACGACATGGTGGCCTCGCAGGGGTGTCGATCACGGTTGCCGTGCGGCGGAGCGGCGGGTGCCGGCCGACGGCCAGGTCATCTCCCGGAGCACCCCGCCGTGACGTGGGGTTGCTGCCCAGCCAGCCGGGGCTTGGCGCTGGGACTCGTGACCTCGGTGCGGAGGTCTAGCACCGGTCCGCGCCGCGCGGGCCGGGCCGCGGGGGAGTTCTCACGATCCGGGACCGTGCGAACGCCTGGGACCTTGGTCCTGTGACATCGCTCCGCCATGCGAGACGCGACGGTCCGGGCGTTGACGCCCTCCCGCCTGGTTCGTAGGTTCCCCGGCACCGGTTCGGACCGGGGCGCGCCGCACGGCGGGTCCCGGGACGCACCGGGTGGTCATGAGCTCCGACGCGAAGCCCCGGCTGGTCGGACGGCAACCCCCCGCGCGGGTGGGTGCCCCGGGTGAGGACCAGGTCCGCCGCCGCCGGCGACGGACAACACGCGGACCCGCCCGACCGGGCGGGGGCACACGAGGAGAACGCATGAGCCGGACCGTGCAGGCGCCGTGGGCGCCCTCGGCACCCGCCCTGCCGACCACCGCCGCCACCGACGGCGGGCGCTGTCGCTGTCGCCGCTGACCGGGCGCCCGCCGGTCCCGCGCCCCGCCCGGGGCGCGTGACCCCGGCCCACCGCGGCGCCTGAGCCCCACCCGGCCACGCCCCGGGACGCCGGCCGCACCGCCGAGCCGGCCCGCGCCGACCCGGCGGACCCGCGCCACCCGCGTCGACCCGCGCCGACCCGCGCCGGGAGAGGACGCGCGGGCCGAGGGAGGACCCCCACGGCCCGATCTCGGCGCGGGGGTCCTCCCTCGGTGAGCCGGGGCCGCCCGCCCGCTCGTCGATCCCTCGCCCGCGCGTCGCCGCGGCGCGCCCCGGCGCGCCCGCGACCGCCGCACCACCCGCCCCCGAACGGAGCCGTCATGCCCTTCTCGTCCCCTCGCGCCGGCCGCCGGGCGCTGCTCGGCGTCGACCTGACCGCCGCGGGCGCCCGGCCCGGCGCGCACGGTGCGCTCGGCGCGGTCGCCGCCCGCGCGTTCGACGGCGAGCGGCTCGCCCGCCTGGTGCACCGCGCCGACCGCGGCCTGCTCGACCTCGTGGTGCTCGGCGACGCCCTGCTGCTGCACCCCGGGCGGCGTCGGGTGCCGGGCCGGCTGGACGCCGCCGTGGCCGCGGCGCGGGTCGCCCCGCTGGTGCGCGCCGCCGCGCTGGTGGCGGGCGTCCCGCAGGACCAGGTCGAGCCGGGCCACCTCGCGGGCGCCGTCCGCGGCGTGCAGGGCGCGGCCGGCGGCCCCGCGGGCTGGCAGCTGTCCGGCCCGGGCGCGCCCGGCGACGCCCGCGCCGCCGCCGCCACCGACGGCAGCGCCCCGGTCGCCCCCGCCGACCCCGCGGCCGAGCGGGCGTGGGCCGACCGCGCCGCCGCCGCCCTCGACGCCGTCCTCGCCGCCTGGGACGCGGGGGAGCCCGGCGCGGTGCGCCGCGGCGGGGACGGCCGGTTCCGCGTCGACCACGACGGGATCCGGTTCGCCGTCCGGGGCCGGGCCGCCGCCCGCGCGGCCCACGCGACCGACGCGGCCGCGGCGGACCGCCCGCTCGTGGTGGTCCCGGTCGCCGGACCGGCCGCCGAGGCGCTGGCCGGCGCGTACGCCGACGTGGCCCGCCTCGCGTCGCCCGACCTCGAGGCCGCCGCCGCGGCGCGGGCCCGGGTGCGCGCGGCGGCGGTGGCCGCGGGACGGCCCGCCGACGCCGTGCGCGTGCTGCTCGACGTCGACGTGGCCCTCGCCGACGACCGGGACGCCGCCCTGGCGCGGCTGGACCTCGTCCGCTCCGTCGACCGGCCGGACCTCGGCGTCGCCGGCGCGGTCGTCGCCGGCACCGGTGCCGACCTGGCGGCCGTGCTCGCCGACGCGGTGCGGGACGGCGCGGTCGACGGGTTCGTCGTGCGCCCGACCTCCGTGGAGGCGGACCTCGCGGCGCTCGTCGACCGGACGGTGCCCGCGCTCCAGCAGGCGGGCGCCTTCCGACTCCGGCCCGGCGACGGCGACGAGCCCGCGGGCCGGGGCGAGCCGGGGGAGCGCGGCCGGCCGTCGGCGGCCCGGCCCGTCCCGGCGGAGGGCCCCTGGTCCGCCGCGCCGTTCGCCCTGACCTGACGGCACCCGCCGCGCCGCCCGCTGACCACCCCATCGAGAGGTGACCCGATGACCACGACCCCTCTGCGGGCGTTGCCGACGCACCCGGCGCCGCTCGACCCCGCGCGGCTCGCCGTGCGCGACGCCCGGCTGCACGACCCGCTGGTCGGGCCGCTGCTGGACGGCCTGGCGCACGAGTACAGCACCCGGTACACCGGCCTGCTCACGCCGGCCGAGCTCCGCGACGAGCTGGAGCACTACGGGGTGGAGGAGTTCGCCCCGCCGCACGGCGCCCTGGTGCTCGTGCTGGAGGACGGCGAGCCGGTCGCCGGCGGCGCGTTCCGCCGCCGGCGGGAGCCCGAGCACGGAGACGTCGCCCGGCTCGCCGACCCGCGCGCCCGCGACGCCGAGGGCGCGCCGGCCGTGGCCACGGCCGAGCTCAAGCGGATCTGGACGCACGAGGCGCACCGCCGCCGCGGGCTGGCCCGGGTCGTGCTCGCCGAGCTGGAGGCGCGCGCCGCCGCGGCCGGCTACCCGCGGGTCTACCTGACCACCGGGCCGAAGCAGCCGGAGGCGGTCGGCCTGTACCTCGCGGCCGGCTACACCCCGCTGTTCGAGCCGGCCGCGTACCCGGGCGACCTCGTCCCGCACGCGTTCGAGAAGTGGCTCGCCCGGTGAGCGCCGCGACCGCGGCCCCCGCGGCCGCCGGGCCCGGGCCGGCCGCCGCCCCCGACGTCGACCGCCCCGAGGTCCTCGCCGACCTGCCCGTGCTGCCCGCGCGGCACCCCGGCCGCTGGGTCGCCACCGCCGGCGTGGCGGTCCTGCTCGCGATGGTGCTCAGCTCGCTGCTCACCAACCCGCAGTGGGAGTGGGACGTCGTCGCGCAGTACCTGACCTGGCCGTCCGTGCTGGAGGGCGTGTGGGCCACCGTGCGCCTGACCGCCGTCGCCGCGGTGATCGGCTTCGGCCTCGGCACCGTGCTGGCCCTCATGCGGCTGTCCCGGTCCCCGCTGCTGCAGTCGGTGTCCTGGGCGTACTCCTGGGTGTTCCGGTCGGTGCCGCTGATCCTGCAGCTGCTGCTCTGGTACAACCTCGCGTACCTCTACCCGCAGCTGTCGCTCGGCATCCCGTTCGGGCCGGAGTGGCTGCAGTTCGACACCCTCGACGTCGTCGACAAGTTCGGCGCCGCGGTCCTCGGGCTCGGGCTGTCGCAGGCGGCGTACTCCGCCGAGATCGTCCGCGCCGGGATCCTCGGCGTCGACCAGGGCCAGCACGAGGCCGCGGCCGCGCTCGGCATCCCGCGGGGCCGGCAGCAGTGGCGGATCGTGCTGCCGCAGGCGATGCGCACGATCGTCCCGACCTCGGTGAACGAGATCATCGGCCTGCTCAAGGGCACGTCGGTCGTCTACGTGCTGGCGTACGGCGAGCTGTTCTACACGGTCGGCGTCATCTACGGCCGGAACCAGCGGGTGGTCCCGCTGCTGCTCGTCGCGGCGATCTGGTACCTGCTCACCACCACGGTGCTCACCGTCGCCCAGTACTACCTGGAGCGGTACTACGCCCGCGGCGCGCTCCGCACGCTGCCCCCGACCCCGCTGCAGCGGCTGCGCTGGACGGCGGGCGTCGCCCTCGCCCGCGCCACCGGCCGCCCGCTGCCTGCCGACCTGCCGCCCACGTTCCTGGCCGGCGCCCGCCGCGGCCACCTCACCCGCACCGCCGCCCGCACCACCGAGCGCACCGGAGGCAACCGATGACCAGCGTGCTGAACGCCCCCGCCGCGGCCCCGGCCGCCGCATCCGCGCCCGCCGCGTCCGGGCCCGCCGCACCCGCGGCCCCCGCGGGCGGCCACCTCCGGGTGCAGGGCATGTCCAAGTCGTACGGCACCCTCGAGGTGCTGCGCGGCGTCGACCTCGAGGTCCGCCCCGGCGAGGTGACGGTGATCCTCGGCCCGTCCGGCTCCGGCAAGTCGACCCTGCTGCGCCTGGTCAACCACCTGGAGCGCCCCGACCACGGGTTCGTCGCCCTGGACGGCGAGGTCATCGGCTACGCCCGGCGGCACGCCGGCTGGGGCCCGCGCCGCCGCGAGGTGCTGCGCGAGCTCACCGAGCGCGACGTGCTGCGGCAGCGCACCCGGATCGGGTTCGTGTTCCAGAACTTCCACCTGTTCCCGCACCTGACCGCCCTGGAGAACGTCGTCGAGGCGCCCGTCTCGGCGCAGGGCCGCCCGCGGGCGGAGGTGGAGGCCGAGGCCCGCACCCTGCTGGCCCGGGTCGGGCTCGCCGACAAGGCGGACGCCCGGCCGCGGCAGCTCTCCGGCGGCCAGCAGCAGCGCGTGGCGATCGCCCGCGCGCTCGCGGTGAAGCCGGCGCTGCTGCTGTTCGACGAGCCCACCTCGGCGCTCGACCCCGAGCTCGTCGGGGAGGTCCTCGGCGTGATCCGGGACCTCGCCCACGACGGCACCACCCTCGTGATCGTCACCCACGAGGTCGCGTTCGCCCGCGACGTCGCCGACACCGTCGTGTTCATGGACGACGGCGTCGTGGTCGAGCAGGGCCCCGCGGCCCAGGTGCTCGGCAGCCCCGCGCACCCGCGCACCCGCGCGTTCCTCGACAAGGTCCGCTGACCCCCACCCGACCCGGCGCGCGCCCCGCGCCCGCCACCCACCCCTCCGAGAGGCAGCCCCGCCATGCGCACGACCCGCACCAGCCCGCCCGGCTCCCGCCGTCGCCCGCACGCCGCCCTGGCGCTCGTGCCCGTCCTCGCCCTGCTCGCCGCCTGCGGCGGGACCTCCGACGCCGCGGAGAACGCCGCCGGGAGCGACCTGCAGGACGCCGCCGAGGCCGCCGGCCTCGAGGTGAACACCAGCCCGGAGCAGGACCGCATCCACACCGCGGAGAACCCGGACGCCATCGCGCTGCTGCCCCCGGAGCTCGCGGAGCAGGACACGTTCACCGTCGCGGTGAGCGCCTACGTCGCGCCGCTGGCGTTCCTCGCCGACGACGACGCCACCCCGATCGGCAACGAGACCGACATCGCCCAGCTCGTCGCCGACGCGCTCGGCAAGGACCTCGACCTGCAGGTCAAGGCGTGGGCCGACTGGCCGCTCGCCGTCCAGTCCGGCGACGTCGACGCCACGATCTCCAACGTCACCGTGACGGAGGAGCGCAAGGAGCTGTTCGACTTCTCGTCCTACCGGAACGACGAGCTCGGCTGGCTGGTGAAGGCCGGCAGCGACATCACCGAGATCGACGAGCCGTCCGACATCGCCGGCCTCACCGTGGCCGTCGGCTCGGGCACCAACCAGGAGAAGATCCTGCTCGCCTGGGACGAGGAGAACCAGGCCGCCGGCCTCGACCCCGTGCAGGTCGAGTACTTCGAGAACGACGGCGACACCATCCTCGCGCTGCAGTCCGGCCGCATCGACGCCTCGTTCGGCCCGAACGCCACCGCCGCCTACAAGGCCAAGGTCTCGCCGCAGGACTTCACCGTCGTCGGCACGCTCAACGGCGGCTGGCCGGACACCGCGCAGATCGCGGTCACCACGCTCAAGGGCAGCGGCTGGGCCGACGCCGTGACCGCCGCGCTGCAGGGCGCGTTCGACGACGGGTCGTACCAGCAGGTCCTGGAGCGCTGGGGCCTGGAGGACGAGGCCGTCGACGCGCCCGAGACGAACCCGCCGGGCCTGCCGAAGACGTCCTGAGCGCCGACGGCCCGCCCGCACCCGAGGAGGAGAACCCATGCCCGAGAACCCCCGCGTCCCGCTGTCCGTGCTCGACCTCGCGGTCGTGCCGGCCGGCGGCACCGGCACCGAGGCCGTGCGGGCGGCCGTCGACCTGGCCGTCGACCTCGACCGGCTCGGCTACCGCCGCGTCTGGTACGCCGAGCACCACCTGTCGCCCGGCGTCGGCTCGGCGTCGCCCGCGGTGCTCGCCGCGGCGGTCGCGGCCCGCACGGAGCGGATCCGCGTCGGCTCGGGGGCGGTGCTGCTGAGCACCACCAGCCCGCTGGTCGCCGCGGAGCAGTTCGGCACGATCGCCGCGCTGCACCCGGGGCGGGTCGACCTGGGCCTCGGGCGGGCGTTCACGCCGCCGGGCGGGACGAAGGACGCCGCGCCCGCGGACGCCGCCCCGGCCGCGCCGACCCCGTCCGCCGCGCGCCCCGCGGCCGGCCCCCGCGTCGTGGACGGCCTGTACGTCCCCGGCGCCCCGCCGATCGACGGCTCCGACTCCGTGCTGCGCGAGCGGCTGCTCGCCCAGACGCGGGTGGTCGGCGCGTCGCGCACCCCGGCGGTGTTCCGCGACGAGCTCGGCCTCGTCCTCGGCCTGCGCGCCGGCGACTACGCCGAGCCCGACGGCACCCGGCACGTCGCGCCGCCGGTCGAGGGCGCGGACTTCGACCTCTGGGTGCTCGCCTCGTCCGCGGGGGAGAGCGCCCGGGTCGCCGGGGAGCTCGGCCTGCCGATCGCGGCGAACTTCCACGTCAGCCCGGCCACCACGCTCGACACGATCGCCGCCTACCGTGCCGCGTTCCGCCCGGGCGTCCTCGACCGGCCGTACGTCGTCGTGTCGGCGGACGTGCTGGTCGCCCCGACCACCGCGGAGGCCCGCGCGCTCGCCACGCCGTTCGCCGACTGGGTGCTGTCGATCCGCCGCGGCCCCGCCGGGGCCGTCGCGTACCCGCACCCCGACGACGCCGTGCCGTGGGAGGAGCGGGACGCCGACGAGCGCGCGGTCGTCGCCGACCGGGTGGACACCCGCGTCGTCGGCGCCCCCGCGGACGTCGTCGCCCGGCTGGAGACCCTGCAGCGCGTCACCGGCGCCGACGAGCTGCTCCTCACCACCGCCACCCACGACCCGGCCGACGCCCGCCGGTCGTTCGCGCTGCTCGCCGAGGCGTGGGGGGTCGCGCCCGGCGCCGAGGCACCGCCCGCCGGAGCCGACCGCGCCGCCCTCACCCTCGTCCCCTGAAGGAGCCACCATGACCAGCACCGCCAGCACGCCCGACGTCCCCGGCACCGCTGCCCCCGAGGCCGCGTCATCCGCCCTCCGCCCGCCCGTCGAGGCCGCCGCCGAGGTCGCCCGCGGCGCCCTGCTCGTCGACGTCCGCTCGGCCGGCGGCCGCGCGGCGCACGGCGAGATCCCCGGCTCGACGCTGCTCGACCGCACCGACCTGGACGCCCTGTTCGGCCCCGCGCACGCCCCGGTGATCTCGATCGACACCCCGGTGGTCGTCGTCTGCGGCTCGGAGAACGGCAGCCGCCCGGTCGCCGAGGCCCTCGCGGCCCGCGGCTACACCGTCTCCCACGTCGACGGCGGCTTCCCGGCCTGGCGCGACGCCGGCCTCCCGGCCGAGCCCCCGAGGTCGTCGGTTCCGGCCACCGAGGGGGCGGCGCACGCGCCGACCTCGGGCGCGACCGCCGACCTCGCCTGATCCCGACCCCGCAGAAGGAGCACCGCCATGCCCGTCGAGTTCCTCGGCATCGCCACCACCAACGACGCGTCCGAGACGCGTGCCGCCACCACCCGCGCGTTCGACCCCGGCTACCTGGAGCGGATCGTCCGGGCGCACGAGGACAACGGCTGGACCCGCGTCCTGTTCGCCTACGGCTCGTCCGGCCCGGAGCCGGCGGCGCTCGCGGCCTACGTCGCGTCCCGCCTGCCGTCGATCGAGCTGCTGCTCGCGCACCGGCCGAACGTCTCCTACCCGACGTACGCGGCCAAGACGTTCGCGACGCTGGACCAGCTCTCCGGCGGCCGGCTGTCGGTGCACTTCATCACCGGCGGCAACGACCACGAGCAGGGCCGCGAGGGCGACACCCTGACGAAGGACGAGCGGTACGCCCGCACCCAGGAGTACATCCAGATCGTCAAGCAGGCCTGGACGTCCACGGAGCCGTTCGACCACCACGGCCGGTTCTACGACTTCGCCGACTTCCACCTGGACACCAAGCCGGTCGACGGCCACGTGCCGACCATCTCGTTCGGCGGCTCCTCGGACGCGGCCTTCAAGGTCGGGGCCGCGGAGGCGGACATCTACGCCGTCTGGGGCGAGCCGCTGGACCGCACCCAGGAGCAGATCGACCGGGTGCACGCCGAGGCCGCCGCCGCGGGCCGCGCCACCCCGCCGCGCATCCACGCCGCGTTCCGGCCGATCATCGCGCCGACGGAGGAGCTGGCCTGGGAGAAGGCGCACCGCGTGCTGGACGCGATCGAGGCGCGCAAGGCGGCGCTCGGCGGCGTGCTGAGCAAGCGGCACTCCATCGACGCCCCGCAGAACGCGGGCTCGCAGCGGCTGCTGGAGATCGCGGCGCAGGGCGACCGGTTCGACTCGGTGCTGTGGACCGCCACGGCCAAGGCCACCGGCGGCGCGGGCAACTCGAACGCCCTGGTCGGCACGCCCGAGCAGGTCGCCGAGGCGCTGCTGGCGTACTACGACCGCGGCGTCCGGATCATCTCCGCCCGCGGCTACGACCTGCTGGACGACGCGGTCGACTTCGGCCGGTACGTGATCCCGCTGGTCCGCGAGGGCGTCGCCGCGCGCGACCGCGAGGCCGCCGCCGCGGCCGCGGCCTGAGCGGGGCCGACCGTGCGCTTCCAGCTGCTCGACATCGTCTTCAACCCGCCGCACCCGGTCACGGGCGAAGCGGTGCCGCCGGCCGACCGGCTGGCCCGGACCGTCCGGCACGCGGTCCTGGCCGAGGAGCTCGGCTTCGACTCGTTCGCCGTGGGGGAGCGGCACGCCGGCGACGTGCTGTCGTCGGCCCCCACGGTGATCCTCGGCGCGATCGCCGCGTCGACCAGCCGGATCCTGCTGTCGACGGGCGTCACCGTGCTGTCGCTGCTCGACCCGGTGCGGGTGGCCGAGGACCTGGCGACCGTCGACCAGCTGTCCCGCGGCCGGCTCGAGATCGTCATCGGCAAGGCAACGAGGTGCTGCAGTACCCGCTGCTCGGCCTCGACATCGACAAGCAGTACGAGTACCTCGAGGAGAACTACGAGCTGCTCCGCCTGCTGCTGTCCTCCGAGGACGTGACCTGGGAGGGCCGGCACCGGCACCGCCTGGAGCACGCCACCACGCTGCCGCGGCCGTACGCCGGGCCGTTCCGGATCTGGCACGGCTCGGCGACCTCGCGGTTCGCCGTCGAGCTCGCGGCGAAGTGGGGCGACCCGATCGTCACCGCGAACGCCCTGCAGCCGCGGGAGAACTACGCCGTGCTGCTCGACCACTACCGCGAGCAGTACGCCGCGCACGGGCACGACCCGGCCCGGGCGTACGTCGGCTCCGGCTCGGGCGGGCTGTTCCTCGCGGACACCACCGAGGCCGCCGTCGCGCAGTACCGGCCGCTGTACCAGGGCCAGGTCGACGCGGCCGCCCGCCGGGGCTACGGCGCCGACGCGGTGGGCAAGGCGCCGTCCTTCCGCACGCTGGAGGACGCCGTCGAGCGCGGCCCGGCCCTGGTCGGCTCCCCGGAGCGGGTGGCCGAGAAGATCCTCGACTACCACGCCACCTACGGGCACGTCCTGCAGTCCGTGTCCGTGAACCACCTGCTCGACCCGGCGGAGCAGGAGGACGTGCTGCGCCGGTTCGCCGAGGAGGTCGCGCCGCTGGTCCGCGCCGAGGTCCGCACCGACCTGTGGTCCGCCGCCGACCCGCGCCGCGCCGCCGGCTTCACCGCCGTCGACCACCCGACGGCCCCCGTCCCGGTCGCCGGCTGATCCGCCGCGACCACCCCGACCCACCCCCGACCGACCCCTCCCGACCCCACCCAGGAGCACCATGTCCACGCCCACCCGACGCCGGGGCGCCCGCCCCGCCGCCGCGGCCACGCTCGCCACCACCGCCCTGCTGCTCGCCGCCTGCTCCTCCGGCGGGACCGGCGGCGGGTCCGGCGACGCCTCGACCGACGCCTCCGCCGAGACCGTGTCCGGCGGCGACCTCCGGTTCGCGATCACGGTCGACTCCCGGTGCATCGACCCCCAGCAGGTCGGCAACAACGACGCGATCGCCGTCGCCCGGCAGACCGTCGCCTCGCTCACCGCGCAGGACCCGGAGACCGGCGAGATCGTGCCGTGGCTCGCCGAGAGCTGGGACGTGAGCGACGACGCGTCGAGCTACACGTTCCACCTGCGCGAGGGCGCGACCTACGCCGACGGCACCCCGATCGACGCCGAGTCGGTGAAGACCAACTTCGACGCGATCGTCGCGCTCGGCGCCACCGCCTCGCTCGGCTCGCAGTACCTGGTGGGCTACGAGGGCACGACGGTCGCCGACCCGCAGACCCTCACGGTCGACTTCGCCCAGCCGAGCGCGCAGTTCCTCCAGGCCACGTCGACGTTCTCCCTCGGCCTGCTGTCGCCCGCCTCGGCGGAGCTCACGCCCGAGGAGCGCTGCGCCGGCGACTACGTCGGCTCCGGCCCGTTCCAGGTCGAGTCGTACACCCAGGACCAGGAGATCGTCCTGACCAAGGTGCCCGGCTACGACTGGTCGTCCGAGGCCGACGAGCACACCGGCGAGGCGTACCTCGACAGCGTGACGTACCAGGTCATCCCCGAGTCGTCCGTCCGCGCCGGCAGCCTGGCGTCCGGGCAGATCGACGCGACGGCCGCGATCGCGGCGGTCGACCAGCCGCAGTTCGACGGCAACGGGTTCTGGCTGCAGCAGCGCGCCAACCCCGGCGTGGCGTACCAGCTGTTCCCGAAGGAGTCGAGCCCGCTCGCGTCCGACGAGGCCGTGCGGGTCGCGATCTCCAAGGGCATCGACCGTCAGCAGATCGTCGACACCGTGCTCACCGAGCGCGACCAGGCGGCGACCGGCGTGCTGTCCCACTCCACCCCGCTGGCCCCGGACCTGGGCGACCTGCTCGCCTACGACCCCGACGGCGCCGAGGAGCTGCTCGACGACGCGGGCTGGGTCGTCGGCGACGACGGCATCCGCGAGAAGGACGGCCAGAAGCTCTCCACCACGGTGACTTTTTGGCAGGACCCGGCCCCGCTGGAGCTCGTGCAGCAGCAGCTGCGCCAGATCGGCGTCGACCTGCAGCTCCAGCACGTCGAGATCGCCGAGTCCACCGCGATCAAGGAGAGCGGCGACTTCGACTTCGACTACTACAACCTGACCCGGTCGGACCCGGACGTGCTGCGGCTGATCTTCTCCGCGAACGCCCGCAACATCAACGACCGGGACGCCGAGGAGGTCGACGACCTGCTCGACCGGTCCGCCGCCGCCACCGACCCCGACGAGCGGGGGCAGCTGATCGAGGAGGCGTCCCGCCTGCTGGTCGAGCACGGCCACGCCATCCCGGTCTACGAGCTGTCGACCACGATCGCCGCCGCCGACCGCGTGCACGGGCTCACGTTCGAGGGCTCCAGCCGGCTCGACTTCTACGGCGCGTGGGTGGACCCGTCCTGATGGCCCGGTACGTCCTGCGGCGCGCCGCCCAGGGGCTGTTCGTCCTGTGGGCCGCGTTCACCATCGCGTTCTTCGTGCTCTACCTGCTCCCGAGCGACCCGGCGGCCCTGGCCGCCGGGTCGGGCGGGGAGGTGGCGTCGGTCGACCCGGCCCTGCTGGACGACCTGCGCGCCCGGTACGGGCTCGACCGGCCGGTGCTCGTCCAGTACGCCGACGCCCTCTGGGGCGCGGTCCGGCTCGACTTCGGGCCGTCGTACCAGTCGGGCGCGCCGGCCGGCTCGCTGGTGGCGCAGGCCCTGCCGCAGACGCTGCTGCTGACGGGCGTCGCCCTGACGCTCGCGGTGCTCGGCGGCACGGCGCTCGCGGTGGCCAGCGTGCTGCCGCGCAGCCGGTGGCTGCGCCAGGTGCTGTCCGCGCTGCCGCCGGTGGGGGTCGCGCTGCCGACGTTCTTCATCGGGCTCGTCCTGCTGCAGTGGCTGTCGTTCCGCGCCGGCCTGCTGCCCGCGATCGGCAACACCGGCTGGCAGAGCCTGGTGCTGCCCGCCGTGACGCTCGCGATCCCGCCGGGCGCGCAGCTCGCGCAGGTGCTGTCCCGCAGCCTGCGGGGCACGCTCGGCGAGCCGTACGTCGAGACCGCCCGCGCCAAGGGAGCCGGGCGGCTCCGGGTGCAGCTCGGGCACGCGCTGCGCAACGCGGCGATCCCGGCGTTCACGATGCTCGGCGTCCTGGTCGGCGGGCTGCTCGGCGGGGCCGTCGTCACCGAGACCGTGTTCTCCCGGGTCGGGCTGGGGCGGCTCACCGTGCAGTCCGTCAACACCCAGGACGTGCCCGTGGTGCTCGCGATCGTCGTGCTGTCGGCGCTCGTGTTCGTCGTCACCACGCTCGTCGTCGACCTGGTCTACCCGCTCCTGGACCCGCGCATCGAGCGGGCCGCGACCCGGAAGGCGGTGGCCGCGTGACCGCCACGACCACCCGCACCCCCGACGAGATCGAGATCGCGGACCGCCAGGACGCCCGGTCCATCCTGCGGCACGGGCGGGCGCGCGGCGCCGGGTCCGCCGGGCCGTGGGCCGCGCGGGCGGGGCGGTACCTGCTCCGGCGCCCGGGGCTCGTGCTGGCGGGGCTGGTCCTGCTGCTCGTCGCCGCGTGGGCCGCCGCGCCGTCGGTGTTCGCGTCCGGCGACCCGATCACCGGGGTCCCCGCCGACCGGCTGCTGCCGCCGTCGGGCGAGCACCTGTTCGGCACCGACCACCTGGGGCGCGACGTGTGGACCCGGGTCGTGCACGGCGCGTCGCTGTCCCTGCGGACCACCGCGCTCGCCGTCCTCGTCGGCCTGGTCGTCGGCTCGGCGCTCGGCCTGCTGGCCGGGTTCCTGCGCGGCTGGGTGGACGACGTGGTCGGCCGCGGGGTCGACGTGCTGCTCGCGGTGCCGAGCATCCTGCTGTCGCTCGCGATCATCACCGCGCTCGGCACCGGGCCGACCAAGATCGCCGTGGCGGTCGGCGTCGGGGCCGTGGCGACGTTCGCCCGCGTCATGCGCGCCGAGGTGCTGCGCACGTCGACCTCGGTGTACGTCGAGGCGGCCCGCGCGTCGGGCGCCCGCTGGTGGTCGGTGCTGGGCCGGCACGTGCTGCCCAACTCCGCGGGCCCGGTCCTCGCGCTGGTCGCGCTGGAGTTCGGCGGCGCGGTGCTGGCGGTGTCCGCGCTGAGCTTCCTCGGCTACGGCACGCCGCCGCCCACCCCCGAGTGGGGGTCGCTGATCTCCGGCGGCCGCGACTACCTCGCCACCGCCTGGTGGCTCACCACCCTGCCCGGGCTCGTCATCGTGGCGGTCGTGCTGTCCGCCAACCGGGTCGCGCGGGCGCTCGAGACGACGGGAGAGGACCAGTGACGCAGCTGCAGGAGGACCGGGCACCCGCCCCGGCCGGGGCCGACGCCACGCCGGTGCTCGAGGTCGAGGGCCTCGAGGTCGGCTACCGCACGCGGGACGGCCAGGTCTACCGGGCCGTGCGCGGGGTCGACCTCCGGGTCCGGCCCGGCGAGGTCGTCGCGCTGGTCGGCGAGTCCGGGTCCGGCAAGAGCACGACCGCGCACGCGGCGCTGCACCTGCTCGCCCGCGGCGGGTCGGTCACCGGCGGGCGGATCCGGCTCGGCGGGCGGGACGTGTCCGACCTGACCGAGCGCGAGTGGCAGGGGGTCCGCGGCCGCGAGGTCGGGCTGGTCCCGCAGGACCCGACCGTGTCGCTCAACCCCGTGCAGCGGGTCGGCGACCAGGTGGCCGAGGTGCTGGTCATCCACGGGCTGGCCCGGCGCCGGGAGGCGCGCCGCCGCGCGGTGGCGCTGCTCGAGCAGGCCGGCGTCCCGGACCCCGCGGCGCGCGCCCGGCAGTACCCGCACGAGCTGTCCGGCGGCCTGCGGCAGCGGGTGCTCATCGCCATCGCGATCGCGGCGGGACCGCGGCTGGTCGTCGCGGACGAGCCGACCAGCGCGCTCGACGTCACCGTCCAGCGGCGGATCCTCGACCACCTGGAGACGCTGGTCAGGGACCGCGGCACGGCGCTGCTGCTCATCACGCACGACCTCGGCGTCGCCGCCGACCGGGCCGACCGGATCGTGGTGCTCGAGAACGGGGTCGTCGTCGAGGAGGGCACCGCCGACGAGGTGCTCGGCGCGCCCCGGCACCCGTACACGCGGCAGCTGATCGCGGCGGCGCCGAGCCTGGCGAGCGGGCGGCTGGTGGCCGCGGGGCCGGGTGGGGCGGGGGCCGGTGTCGCGGGTTCCGGTGCCGCCGGCGCCGTGACCACGCCGGGTGCGGTGGCGGTGCCGTCATCGCCCGCGGCCCCCGGCGAGCTCGTCGCCGAGGTGGCTCCGGTGCTGGAGCTGGCCGACGTGCGCAAGGAGTTCGCCCTCCCGCGGGGCGTCGCGGGCGTCGGCGCCGCCGCCGCCCGCTCGCTGGTCGCCGTCGACGGGGTCAGCCTGCGCGTCGAGCGCGGCCGGACGTACGCCCTGGTCGGCGAGTCGGGCTCGGGCAAGAGCACGACCGCGCGGCTCGCCCTGCACCTGGAGCGGCCGACCGCGGGGCGGGTGCTGTTCCGCGGTGAGGACGTCACCGGCGCGCGCGGCGAGGCCCTGCGCCGGCTGCGGCGCGGGTTCCAGGTCGTCTACCAGAGCCCGTACGCCTCGCTCGACCCGCGGTTCACCGTCGAGCAGGTGGTCGCCGAGCCGCTGCGCGCGTACGGCGTCGGGTCCCGGGCCGAGCGCGCCGAGCGGGTGCGCGAGCTGCTCGCCGACGTCGCCCTGCCCGCGGACGCGGCCGGGCGCAGCCCGCGCGAGCTGTCCGGCGGCCAGCGGCAGCGGGTCGCGATCGCCCGGGCGCTCGCCCTGCGGCCGGACCTCGTGGTCCTCGACGAGCCGGTGTCCGCGCTCGACGTGTCGGTGCAGGCGCAGATCCTCGAGCTGCTGGTCCGGCTGCAGGCCGAGCACGGGCTGGCCTACCTGTTCATCTCGCACGACCTCGCGGTGGTCCGGCAGGTGGCCGACCAGGTCGGCGTGCTGCACGACGGCCGGCTCGTCGAGCAGGGCGCCGCCGAGCAGATCCTGCTCGACCCCCGGCAGGAGTACACCCGCGAGCTCGTCGCGGCGATCCCGGGGCGCCGCGTGCGGCCGGGGGCGCCGGCGACCGCCGCAGCCCGCTCGACCCGCGCCGCCGCCGCGACCGGCACCACCCGCACCGCCCCCGAGGAGACCCGATGACCGCGCTGCCCGACGCCGCCCGCCTGGCCGGCGAGACCACCGAGCTGCTGCAGGCGCTCATCCGGAACGCCTGCGTCAACGAGGGCACCGTCGAGTCCAGCCAGGAGATCCGGAACGCCCGGACCATCGCCGACTACCTGGACGGGGCCGGCCTGGACCTCGAGATCGTCGAGCCGCAGCCCGGCCGCGCGTCGCTCGTGACCCGCGTCGAGGGCCGCGTCCCGGGGGCGCCGTCGCTCGGCCTGGTCGGCCACACCGACGTGGTCCCCGTCGAGCCCGACGGCTGGACCCGGGACCCGTTCGGCGGCGAGCTCGTCGACGGCTGGGTGTGGGGGCGCGGCGCCATCGACATGCTCGGGCTCACCGCGGCGTACGCGGTGGTCACCCGGGCGGTCGCGGCCGCCGGCGTCCCGCTGTCAGGCGACCTGCTGCTGGCCGCGGTCGCCGACGAGGAGCACGGCAGCGTGTGGGGCGTCGACTGGCTGAGCACGCACCGCTGGGACCTCGTCCGGGCCGACCACGTGCTCACGGAGTCGGGCGGCGTCCCGGTCGGCAGCCACCGCACGCTCGCGGTGGGGGAGAAGGGCGGCGCCGGGCGGCGGCTGCGGGTCGTCGGCACGCCGGGCCACGGCTCGGGGCCGTGGGGCAGCCGGAACGCGATCGTCATCGCCGCGGAGGCGGTGCGCCGGATCGCCGCGCTGCGGGGGCCGGTCGTCATCGGCGACCTGTGGCGGCGGTACGTCGAGGCGCTGGACCTGCCGGCGGACGTCCGGGAGGCGGCCCTCGACCCGGACCGCCTCGACGAGGTGCTGCCGCTGCTCGGCGCGATCGCCCCGGTGGCGCACGCGACGACGCACACCACGGTCGCGCCCACGGTGCTGCACGCCGGCAGCAAGCCGAACGTCATCCCCGGGCACGCCGAGATCACGCTCGACATCCGGGTGCTGCCCGGCGCCCGGCCGGCCGACGTCGACGCGCTGCTGGCCGAGGCCGTGGGCGACCTCGCGCCGCACGTCGTCGTGGAGGGCGACCGCTGGGGCGAGCCGTCGCTGTCCCCGACCGACACCGAGCTGTACCGGGTGATCGAGAAGGCCGTCGGCGACCGCACCGGCGGCGCCCCCGTGCTGCCGACGCTGGGCACCGGCGGCACGGACGGCCGGTTCTACCGCCGGCGCGGCGTCCCGGCGTACGGCTTCGGCCTGCTGTCGCCGACGTGGGACGCGGGCACCTGGCGCGGCCTGTTCCACGGCAACGACGAGCGCGTGGACGTCGCGAGCCTGGAGCTCACCACGGCGGCCCTGCACGACGTGGTCACGGGCTTCCTGCGCTAGGGCGCGGCGGGGTCGGCGCGGCGGGGGCGGCCCGGCGGGCGCCGGCCGGCACCTGCCCGACGCGGTCCCGGGGCGAACCTGTCGACTTCCTGTGCGTCCGGTGCATCCGCGCGGGGGGCTCGGGCGGTAGAGGGGGTGTCAGCCGCCCACGCCCTCCGCCGACGGGGGGCACGGAACGAGGAGCACCCCATGCGTCATCGTCCGTCCGTCACCCTCGCCGCCGCCGGCATCGGCTCGGCGCTGCTGGTGGCCGCCGCCGCGCTGCCCGCCTCCGCCGCCACCGGCGGGACGGCGTCGCTCGCCGTCCTGCACGGCGTCCCCGACCTGACCGTCGACGTGTACGTCGACGGCACCCGCACCCTCGACGACTTCACGCCCGGCACGCTCGCCGGCCCGCTGGACGTGCCCGCGGGCGCGCACACCCTCGCGATCACGGCGTCCGACGCCGCCGACGCCAGCCAGCCGGCCATCGGGCCGGTCGACGTGACCCTGGAGGCCGGCGGCAGCTACACCGCGGTCGCGCACCTCACCGCCACCGGGGACCCGACCGCGACGCTGTTCACCAACGACACCTCCGCGGTGCCGGCGGGGCAGGGCCGCCTCGTCGTCCGGCACGTCGCCGCCGCACCCGCGGTGGACGTCCTCGCCGGCGGCAGCCCGGTCGTGACCAACCTGTCCAACCCGGACGAGCAGTCGCTCACCGTGCCGGCCGGGACCGTGTCCGCCGCCGTCGCGGCCACCGGGACCACCACGCCGGTCATCGGCCCGACCGACCTGACGATCGCCGAGGGCGCCGACACGATCGTCTACGCGTGGGGCTCGCTCGACGCCGGGAACCTGGCGCTCGCGGTGCAGACCATCGACGGGCTGCACTCGGCGCCCGGCGGCGTCCCGTCCGGCGAGCTCGGCACCGCCGCCGCCGAGGCCGGCGGCTCCGCGACGCCGTGGGTCGCGGCCGCCACGCTGCTGGCGCTGGTCGCGGTCGTCGGGGCCGTGCGCCCGGCGCGCCGGGCCCGCGCGGTCGCGCGCGACCGCCGCTGAGACGACCGGGGCGCGGGCGCGTCGTCCCCGCCGCCCACGCCCCGGTCCACCCCCCCCCGTCCCGGAGGCACCGTGCCACCCACCGACCCCGACCCCCGGCCACGCCGCAGCCCCCGCGGCGTGGTCGGGATCCTCCTCGCCGTCGTCGTGCTGGGGCTGGCGGCGGCGGGGCTGGCGGGGGCGTTCGCGGGGTCGGGGCGCCAGCCCGCGGTGGAGGTGGTGACGTCCCCGCCGCCTCCCTCGGCCACCGCCGCGCCGACGCCCGCCGTCCCGCCCGCGACCGCCCCCGCCGTGCCCGTCGCCCCCGCCACGCCGCCACCCGCGGCCGCCCCGTCGCCGACCGCCCCGGTGCGCGTCGTGATCGCCGGCCGGGACGTCGACGTCCCCGTGGACCCGGTCGGCGTCGCCCCGGACGGGCAGATGGAGATCCCGCCGCTCGCCGAGCGCGGCGGCTCGTACCGGTTCGGCGCCGACCCCGGCGACCCCGCCGGCACCACCGTCGTCGCCGCGCACGTCGACTCCGTCGCCTCGGGCGGCACCGGGCCGTTCGTGCACCTGGTCGACGTCCGGCCGGGCGACGCCGTCGAGGTCACCCTCGCCGACGGCAGCACCCGGGCCTACGCCGTGGACGCCGTGACCCGGTTTCCCAAGGACGAGGCGCGCTGGCCGGACGTGTTCACGCTGGACGGGCCGCCGCGGCTCGCCCTGGTGACGTGCGGCGGGGCGTTCGACCGGTCGACCCGGCACTACGTCGACAACGTCCTGGTCACCGCGACCCCGGTCGGCGCATGATGGCCTCCGCGACCCCCGCACCCCGCGGCGGGACCCGGCCCGCGAGGAGGCGCGCCCTGTCCAGCCCCGTCGCGCACCTGCGCCCGCCGCCCGAGTGGGACGACGACGCCCTGGCACGCGCGTTCGAGGCGGGGGACGAGCTCGCACTCGCGGAGGCGTACCGGCGGTGGTCGGCCTTCGTGCACACGGTGGCCCTGCGCGCGCTGGGCTCGGGCGCCGACGCGGAGGACGTCACCCAGCAGGTGTTCGTCGCGGCCTGGCGCGGGCGCTCCGGCTACCGCGCCGACCGAGGGCCGCTGCGCGCGTGGCTCACCGGCATCACCCGCAACGCCGTGGCCGACGCGCTCGCCCGCCGGGGCCGGGACGCCCGGGACCTGCGGGCCGTCGCCGCCCGGGCCGGCCGGGAGCCCGAGCCCGAGGCCGCCCGGGTCGCGGACCACGTGGTCGTCGTCGACGAGCTCCACCGGCTCGGCGAGCCGCAGCGCACCATCCTGGCGCTCGCGTTCTACGACGACCTCACGCACGACCAGATCGCCCGGCGGCTCGACCTGCCGCTCGGCACGGTGAAGAGCCACATCCGTCGTAGCCTGCAACGGCTGCGCGACCGGTTGGAGGTGGACGGTGCCGCACCTCGACCCTGATGCCGTCGCCCTGGCCGCCCTGGGCGAGCCGCTCGACGCCGCGCCCCGCGCGCACCTCGCCTCGTGCGCCGAGTGCGCCCGCGAGGTCGTGGCGCTCGCGGCCACGGCGGCCGTCGCGCGGGCCGGCGACCCGGGCGAGCTGGTCGCGCCGCCCGCCGCGGTGTGGGGGCGGGTGCGGGACGAGCTCGGGCTTGCGGAGGACGTGGTGCCGGAGGGCGTGGACCTCGCGCGCGGCGACGGGTCCGCGGTCGACCGCTCGGCGGACGACGGCTCGGGGAACCACGCCGCGGCGGCCCCGCGCCGCCACCGGCGTGGCCCCTGGCTCGCCGCCGCGGCCGCCGGGCTCGTCGTCGGCGGCGTGGCGGGAGGCCTGGCCGTGTCCGCGGCGCTGCGCACCGAGCCCGAGACGGTCGTGGCCCAGGTCCGGCTCGAGGCCCTACCCGGCTGGTCCGCGTCGGGTGACGCGCAGGTCGAGGAGGACGGCCAGGGCCGCCGCACCCTGGTCGTCCGGGTGACCGACGCCGACGCCGACGGCTTCCGCGAGGTGTGGCTGCTCGACGCCGGCGCGACGCGGCTCGTCTCGCTCGGCCTCCTCGACGGCGACGAGGGCCGGTTCGCGCTCCCGGCTGACCTGGACCTCGCCGAGTTCCCCGTCGTCGACGTGTCCGCCGAGCCGTTCGACGGCGATCCGGCCCACTCGGGTGACAGCATCGTGCGGGGCGAGCTCGCCCTCCCCGCCTGACCGGCGGGGCCCACCGAGGACGCGGAGCGCACATGGCCCCCTGGGCACCCGAGCGGTACTGGTCGGCCATCCGGGAGGAGCGGGCGCGGTTCGCCGCGGAGCTGGCGGCCCTGCCCCTCGAGGCCTGGTCGGCGCCGACGCTGTGCGGCGCCTGGTCCGTCGAGGACGTCGTCGCGCACCTGACCGCCGGGGCGAGGACGGGGCGCTGGGCGTGGCTGCGCAGCATCGCCGCCGCGCGGTTCGACGCCGACCGGCACAACGCGCGACGGCTCGCGGAGCACCGCGGCCCGGCGCCCGCGGACACGCTGGCCGGCTTCCGGGCCGTCGTCGACTCCCGGGTCGCGCCCACCGGCGACCTGTGGGCGTGGCTCGGCGAGGTCGTCGTGCACGGCACCGACGTCCGCGAGCCGCTCGGGCTGCCCGGCGTCCCGGATCCGGAGGCCGTCGAGGCGGTCGCGGTGGGCTACGCGCGGCGGGACTTCGCCGTGGCCTCCCGCACGGTCGCGAAGGGCGTGCGGCTGGTCGCGGACGACAGCGGGTTCTGCGCCGGTGACGGCCCGGGGGTCACCGGCACGACGCTCGACCTGGTCATGGCGATGGCGGGCCGGCCGTCGGCTGTGGGGCGGCTCGCCGGCGAGGGCGCGCCGGTGCTGGCGGCCGCGGTGGCCCGCCGGCAGCGGCGCTGAGCGCCCGATCCCGCGCCGGACCCGGGTCATCCGCGGCGGGTGAGGCCGTGGCGCGCCGCCCGCGGCCACGGTGGGCGCGGGCCGGGCCGCGCACCGCGGGCGGCCGCCGGACGGAGGCGCGATGCGCGGCAGCGGGGGAGGGTCGTCCACCGTGCTCGTCGTCGGCGCAGGCCCCGTGGGCCTGACCGCCGCCTGCGAGCTCGCGCGGCAGGGCGCACGCGTCCGGCTCGTCGACGAGCTGCCGGAGCCCACCGAGCAGTCGCGCGCCGTGATCGTGCACGCCCGCACCCAGGAGCACCTCGCCGCGATGGGCGTCCTGGACGAGCTCGCCGCCCGCGCGGTCGAGATTACCGCCGTCGAGGTCCGGTCAGGCGCCGGGGGCACGCTGCGCCTGCGTGCCTCCACCCGCGCCATCGACTCCCGGTACCCGCGCGCGCTCGACACCCCGCAGCCGGTGACCGAGGCGGTGCTCGCGGGGCTCGCCGCGCGGCAGGGCGTCGTCGTCGAGCGCGGGGTGCGGCTCACCGACCTGGCCCAGGACGACGACGGCGTCGACGTGACGTTCGAGTCCGCTGCCGGGCCCGAGCGGGTGCGCGTCGGCTGGGTGGTCGGCGCCGACGGCGGGCACAGCCGGGTCCGCGCCGCGGTGGGCGAGCAGATCGAGGGCGTCTTCCACGGCGAGCACTTCCTGTTCGCCGACGTCGCCGCGGCGACCACGCTCCCGCCGGACACCCTCCGGCTGTTCGTCGGGGCGGACGGTGTGTCCGGGGCGTTCCCGATGCCGGACGGGCGGACGCGGTTCCTGATCCAGGTCCCCGCCCCGGGGCCGTCCGGCGACCCGACGCTCGCGGAGGTGCAGCGGCTCGTCGACGAGCGCATGGGCGAGCACTGGCGGCTGAGCGACGCCCGGTGGCTCGTCGGGTTCGAGGTGCACCACGGCCAGGTCGGGCGGTACCGCCACGGTCGCGTCCTGCTCGCCGGCGACGCCGCCCACGTGCACAGCCCGGCCGGCGGCCAGGGCATGAACACCGGCATGCAGGACGCGGTCAACCTCGCCTGGAAGCTCGCCCTCGTCAGCACCGGGCGGGCCGGGGACGCGCTCCTCGACAGCTACGACGCGGAGCGGTACCCCGTCGGCGCCGCGGTCGTCCGGCAGACCACCCGGCTCACGCACGCCGTCGCCACGCAGGGGCCGCGGGGCCACCTGCGCGACGTCGGGCTGCTGCTGCTCGGCCACGTCCCGGCGGTCGGCGAGGCGGTCGCGGCCAGCATGGCCGAGGTGCGGCTGCGGTACCGGGGGAGCCCGGCCGTCGGCGGAGGGGACGGGGTCCGCGGCGCGTGCCCGGGCGACCACGCCCCGGACCCGGCGGGGCTCTCCGACGCGGGCGGCGGTCCAGCCCGCATCGGCGACCTGCTGCGACGGCCCGGGCACCTGCTGCTGACCACCTGCCTGTCCCGGACGTCGCACGACAGGCTGCGGGCGGTGCTCGGTGGGCTCGGGACCGTCGTCCCGGTGGTCCCGGCCCCGCCGCCGTCGACGCGGGCGTCGACGCACCCGGCTCCGGACGGGTCGAGCGGCGGGCCCGTGCTGGTCGACCCGGGCGGCGTCATCGCCGACCGGTACGGGATCGGCCACGACGGCGCCGCGCTGATCCGGCCCGACGGCTACCTGGGCTACCTGTCGGCACGGACCGATCCCGCGGCGGTCGCCCGGCACCTCGCGGAGCGCGAGCACCTGGTCGGCGTCGGCGGGGCGTGACCCGCGTCGGTCACCAGCAGAGGCAGAACGGATGCCCCGACGGGTCCGCGTAGACCTGGAAGCCCTCGGGAGCGGCCGGGTCGTCCGCCGGCTTCAGCAGCTCGGCGCCCAGCCCGGTGACGTGCGCGTGCGCCTCCGCCAGGTCCTCGACGTAGAGGTCGAGGTGGATCTGCTGCTGCTCGCCGTCCGGCCAGTCGGGCCGCACGTGGTCCGGGGCCAGCTGGAACCCCATCCGCGGCTCGCCGTCGACGGAGAGCATGTGCCAGTCGTCGTCGGGCTCCACGGTCCCGCCGAGGACGCCGGCCCAGAACGTGCTCTCCGTCGCGAGGTCGGCCGTGTCGAACACCGTCACCTGATGCCTGATCCGCATGTTCCGATGCTGGCACCGGCCACTGACGGGCGCGACGTCGCGAGGACGGGGCCGCGGGGCGGGCGCCGTCGCGGACCGCGGGTCGGGCACGGAGCGGTCGACGGGGCGGTCGACGGTGTGGTTGAGACGCGTGTCGGCGGCGGGCGTGCCCTCGCCTCAGAACGGGGGCGGTGCGTCGTGCGGGTCGGCGGTGGCGTCGTGGGACTGCCCGGTGCCGGGTCGGGTGAGGTACCGGTGCCCGGTGGGAGTGAGCCACTCGTAGAGCCCGGGGCTGATCTGCCGCAGCCGGAAGCCGCCGTCGGTCTTGAGGCGGTGGTGCCGGTGGCACACCGGCCCGAGGTTGTCCGCGTCGGTGCCGCCCAGGGGCGCGTCGGGGTCGCCGCCGGGTTGGGGGTGGAACTCCTGGGTGTGGTCGAGCTCGCAGGCGCCGGCCGGGACTCTGCACCCGGGTGCGGCGCACGTTCCGTCGCGGGTGCGGATGAGTTCGGCGAGGGCGGTGGGTGGTCGGTAGCGTTCGCGTCCGACGTCCAGGACCCGGTCGGTGAGGGGGTCGGTGACGACGCGCCGCCAGACCCCGCCGATCGCCAGGGCCCGTGCCTGCACGGCGTCGATGGGGCCGTGCCCGTCGAGGTGGGCGGGCTGGTCGTCCAGCCCGAGCAGGGTGGATGCGGGGATCGTGATCCGGACCTCGGCGCCCGGACGGCCCGAGCAGCGGGTGCAGCCGCGACGCGCGGGCGCGGGCACGGGCGCGACCCTCGCGGCCTGCGAACCGGTGTCGATCACGCCGGGCTCCGGGTGCGTGGCGGCGTCGTCGAGCGGGGTGAGCGTCGCGACCGGGATCGGCTCGACCGGGCGGGTGAGCACCACCCCGTCCCGGTCGGTGAAGGTCGCCCCGTTCCACGACCGTCGCGGGTCCGGCGGCACGGGCAGCCCCGGGGCCAGGTGGACCTCGAACGCCGGCCCGTCCGACTCCGGCACGTCGCCGACCACCAGGTCCCGCAGCCCGTCGGCGCGTAGCTGGTCCAGGGTCCGGTCGTCGCCGAGGGCCTTCGCTGTCTTGGCGGCGTGGGTGAGGACCCCGTCGACCCGGAGTGCGTCCGCCGCGTCGAGGACCAGCCACATCGACGCCATCCCGTCCGGCTGCGGCCGGGGGTGGGAGACCTTCCTCGTGCACCGGGCGCGTTCGCGGCGACCCGCGGCGCCCTCGGGGTCGACCAACCGGATCTCCCGCGCCACCCGCTGCCGCAGTTCGGCGACGGAGCACTGGTCGGCCTCGGGCAGCACCGCGTCCTCGACGGCGTGCGCGACCTGGAAGGACAGGTCCGCCAACTCTGCGGTCAGGACCTGGGCCTTGCCCGCGTCGAGGTGACCGACTTCCAACGCTTCCCGGGTCGCGCCGAGCATCCCGTCGAGCACCAGGGCCCGGTGCACCGTCTTGGTCGCCGTGACCCGCGGCCAGCCCAGCCGCATCGCGAGCTCGTCGCCTGCCACGCACGCCTGCGTGGGCGGGGCACCGGCCAGCGGCGACCACTCCGGGCTCATCTCCTCCCGGGAGGCCAGTTCGGCGATCAGGCCGAGGGTGCGGGCGTGCTGGTAGGACTCGATCCGGGTCTGCGCGGCGATCACCTCGACCAGGACCGCCGAGGACAGCACGTCCGGGTCCAGGCCCCGCAGCCAGGCGTCCAGCTCGGGCCCGGGCGGGCACGCCGCGATCGCCTCGATCTGCCGCTGCTCACCGGTCCGAGGCGCCCCACCCGCGGCGACGACGGGGTCCGGGCCGAAGTCCGTCAGGCACGTCCCGTCGGGCCCGTAGACCGGCAGCACCACGGCGGCGACCGGGTCGCCTTCCGGGTGTTCCTGCAGGTCAGATGCCATGGAACGACACTATCGACGACCACCGACACGACCCGGCGACCGGACCGCGCCCTGGGGACGGAGCACGACCACGGCACCTGTGGACGACTCAGGCGAGCAGCCTGGTCTCGGCGGCAGCGAACTCGTCGTCGTCCAGGACGCGCCCGTCGTGCAGCCGGGCAACGCGCTGGAGCTGCTCGACCAGCCCTGTGTCGTCGACCGGGCCGCTGGTGCGGGAGCCGCTCGGGTACTCCGACCACGGTGCCCGCGACGTCACCGCGCCTGGTGGTGCGGTGCCGAGCACGGTCCGTCGCTAGGCAGGCTCGGGGTCCTGCGCGGGGCCGGTGTCCTCCAGCTCCGACCCGTCGGGCCCGAGCGCCCCGACCAGATCGACCGCCTCCGTCACCGGGTCCAGCCAGATCTGCCGCCCCGGCCCGGTGGCGGCGGTCTCGAACCGGACGGCGACCCGGCCGTCGTCGCGCGCCTTCACCACCCAGCCGCGGCCGTGCGTCGGGTGCCGGACGTCGAGGCCGGGGGCGGCGTCGTCGACCCGGAGCCGACCGCGTCGGCGACGGACGACGGGACGGAGCGCGTCCGGGTCCTCGTCGCCCGGCGCGGCACCGCCCTCGGCATCGGCCGGCGCTCCCGGGTCGGCCGCGTCGACGGGCCCCGCCAGGTCCAGCATCAGCTGCGCGTGCTCGGACAGCCCGCTGAACGCCACCCCGAGCAGCCGCACCGGCTCCGTCAGCTCCACGAGGTCGAGCGCCCGCGCCGCCGCCTCGTGCAGCGCCGCCCGGTCCGCGGTCGGCGACGGCAGGGACACCGCGCGGGTCACGGTGCTGAACCCGGCGAACCGCACCTTCGCCGTCACCGTCCGGGCCGCGCCGCCGTGCCGCTCCAGGCGGGTGTAGGCCTGGTCGACCACGGCGGGCAGCTGCGCCGCGACCTCGGCCCGGCCGTGCAGGTCCCGCTCGAAGGTGTGCTCGGCGCCCGCGGACTTCCGCTCCCGGGTCTCCGCCACGGGTCGGTCGTCCCAGCCGCGCGCGACCCGGAACAGGTTCGACCCGGCGGCGTCGCCCAGCACCATCGTCAGGGTGTCGAGCGGCTGCCCGCGCAGGTCCTCGACGGTGCGCACGCCGATCTTCTCCAGCCGCTCCGCGGACACCGGCCCGACGCCCCACAGCGACCGCACCGGCATCGGCAGCAGGAACGCGTCCTCGTCCTCGGGGGCGACGACCACGACCCCCGCGGGCTTGGCGGCCGCCGAGGCGAGCTTCGCGACGAGCTTGGACCGGCCCATCCCGACCGACACCGGCACGCCGGCGAGCTCGACCGCGCGCTCCCGCAGGTCCCGGGCGACCCCGGGCCAGCCGTCGGGGCCGGGACGCACGGCGCCGAGGTCGGCGAACGCCTCGTCGATGCTCAGCGGCTCGACCGCGTCCGACCGCTCGCGCAGCGCCGCCATGATCCGCGCCGAGTACGCGGTGTACGCGTCGAACCGGGGGACCACCACGGTCGCCTGCGGGCACGCGCGCCGGGCGCTCGCCATCGACATGGCCGACCGCACGCCCATCGCCCGGGCCTCGTAGGAGGCCGCGGCGACCACCCCGCGTGGACCGGTCCCGCCGACCAGCACCGGGCGCCCGCGCAGGGAGGGGCGCTGCGCCTGCTCGACCGACGCGAAGAAGGCGTCCGCGTCCAGGTGCGCGATGCTCGGCTCGGTGCGCAGGCGCGGGGCCGTCACCTCGCTGCTCACCGGGCCATGCTGCCGCACGGCACCGACACGCGCGCGGGTGCACGATGGGTGCGGCCACGACCCACGACCCGGGAGGTCCCGTGCAGCTCCTGCTCACGTCCGGCGGCGTCACCAACCCGAGCATCCGCGCGGCCCTGGACCGGCTGCTGCCCCGGCCGGTGGCCGAGTGCCGCGCGCTGGTCGTCCCGACGGCCCAGTGGGGCCACCCGCTGTGCGGGCCCGCGTCCGTGCGGGGCCTCGTCGCGGCCGAGCCGCGCTTCGAGCACCTGACCGGCCTCGGCTGGGCGTCGCTCGGGGTGCTGGAGCTCACCGCGCTGCCGACGATCGGCGCGGACCGGTGGGTCCCGTGGGTCCGGGACGCCGACGTGCTGCTCGTCGACGGCGGCGACGCGACGTACCTCGCGCACTGGCTGCGCGAGTCCGGCCTGGCGGACCTGCTGGCCACCCGTCCCGAGCTCGTCTGGGTCGGCGTGAGCGCGGGCAGCATGGTCCTGACGCCGCGCATCGGCGAGATGTTCGTGGAGTGGGCCGGCGCGCCGGACGACCGCACGCTCGGCCTGGTCGACTTCGCGATCTTCCCGCACCTGAACGCGTTCGCCTCGAACACCCCCGAGGCCGCCGAGCGGTGGGCCGCCGGGATCGGCGGGCCGGCCTACGCGATCGACGAGCAGACGGCGATCGCGGTCGTCGACGGCCGGGTGGAGGTGGTGTCGGAGGGGGAGTGGACGCGGCTCGACGGGTAGCCGGCGCGGCGGGTGGGCACCCGCCGCGCCGGCCGGCCCGGGCCTCAGGGGCGCGCCACGACGTACGCGTTGAACGGGTCCGCCGGCACGTCGCACCGCTCGACCCGCGAGAACCCCGCGTCGGCGAGCATCTCCGCCGCGAGCTCGACGCCCCACACCGTGCCGAGGCCCGCGCCGCCCTGGCCGAGGGACACGCTCATGCAGTGGTACGTCGAGATCGCGTACAGGTACGCGGCCCACGGCAGGTCGAGGTTCCGCTCCAGGTGGCTCGAGGCGCGGATGTCGACCATGAGGAACGCCCCGTCGGGCCGCAGCGCGCGCCGCACGCCAGCCAGCACCTCGGCCGGCCGCGCCTGGTCGTGCACCGCGTCGAACGCCGTCACCAGGTCGAACCGGCCCTCGGCGTCCAGCGCCGCGACGTCGCGCACCTCGAACGTCGCGTTCGTCAGGCCCAGCGCCGCCGCCTCGTCCCGCGCGGCGGCGACCGCGTCGGCCGACAGGTCGTACCCGGTGAACCGGCTGGCGGGGAACGCGCGCGCCATGAGGTTCACCGCGTGCCCGCGCCCGCAGCCGACGTCCGCGACCTCGGCGCCCGCCCGCAGCGCGTCGGGCAGCCCCGGCACCAGGGGCAGGATCCCGTCGACGAGCGCGGCGTCGTGAACCGCGGCGCTCGTCTCGGCCATGTTCCGGTGGAAGTGCGGGTAGTCCGCGTAGGACAGCCCGCCGCCCCGCCGGAACCGCTCGACGGTGCGCGCCTCGACCTCGCCCATCATCGTGACGTGCTGCATGAGCAGCGCGAGGTTGTCCGGCCCGGCCGCCGGGGTCAGCACCGCGGCGTGCTCGGCCGGCAGCGCGTAGGTGCCCGTCGCCGGCTCGTACCGGACGATCCCGGCGGCCGTCATGCCGCCCAGCCACTCGCGGACGTACCGCTCGTGCAGGTCGGCGGCGTCGGCGATCTGCGCGCTCGTCGCCGGCGGGAGCGCCGCCAGCGCGGCGAACAGCCCGGTCTGGTGGCCGGTGCTGGTGAGCACGGCCACCGCCGCGTCGTTCAGCACCCCCAGCATGCGCCCGGCGAACGCCTGCGTGGCGGCCGGGTCAGGCGACGGCTGCGGCGCGTGCTCGCGCGTGGTCGTGGTCCTGCTCGTCGTCGTGGTCATCGTGGATCTCCTCCCGTGCCGCGGCCCCGGTGGCGACGGCGTGCTCCGACGCTAGGAACGGGCCCGGGCCCGCCACATCGGGCGAACCGTGCGTCTCCGCGGCCGTCGGGTGGGGCGTCCGCCCCACGTCCGCACGTGGCGGGCGGTGCCGCAGGTAGAGCGCCAGCATCAGCCACGTCACCACGAGGTAGAACGCGTGCAGCGCCCAGATCGGGCCGACCGGCAGGCTGTAGACGTACACGCTGTGCAGGACGTTGCCGGCGTTGGTGAGCAGCAGGCTCGGCAGGCTGTACGAGGCGAGGTCGCGGGTGCGCAGCGCCTTCACCACCATCGGCAGCATGCTGCCGGCGAAGACCGACGTCGAGATGCCGCCCGCCACGACCGCGAGGTCCAGCGCCATGTCCGCTCCCACCACGTCCCGGCTGCGCGCCGGCTGCTCGCGACGCTAGGAGCGCGGCCGCGGGGCACGCGTCGGGCCTTCGGTGCAGATCGCCCGGCGCGGGATGGGGCGGGTGGTGCACTCAGCCGGGCGCGCGCACGCCGTGCTCGTGCGCCCACGCGGCGGCGGCGGTGCGGGAGGAGACGCCGATCTTGACGAAGATGTTGGCCAGGTGCCGGCTCACGGTCTTCTCGCTGATCACCAGGTCGCGGGCGACCTGCCGGTTGCTCAGCCCCGCCGCGACCCGGCCCAGCACCTCGCCCTCCCGGTCGGTGAGCCCGCCGGGCAGCCCGCGGTCGTCGAGCCGCCGCACGTCCGGCAGCGCGCCCACCTCGCGGTAGATCGCGAGCGCGGTGGCGCGGTCCGCCGCGGCCTCGGCGTCCCGGCCCGCGCCGGCGTGCGCCCCGGCGAGCAGCTCGTACACCTGGGCGGTCTCGTACCGCAGGTGCAGCGCGCGGTACTCGCGCGCCGCGGCCTCCAGGCGGTCGACCGCCTCGCCGCACCGGCCGCGCGCCACGTGCACCGCGCCCTCGGCGTGCGCGGCCCAGCCCCGGAACCCCGGCGTGCCGAACTCCGCGGCGACCTCGGCGAGCCGGGCCGCCCACCGCTCGGCCTCGTCCCGGCGGCCGAGCGCGAGCGCGACGTGCACCCCGGCGGCGAGCAGCCGGGCGCCGCCCAGGCGGTCGCGCCCCGCCAGCGCCCCGGTCAGCCCCGACCAGGCGCCGTCCCGGTCGCCCCCGGCCAGCAGCAACAGCGCCTCGCCGGGCTGCGGGTCGGTGTCGAGCGCCCGGGCCCGCGCGTACGCGGCGCGGGCGCCGTCCCGGTCGCCGCGCAGCCGGCGCAGCTCGCCGAGCTGGTAGAACGCCTCCCCGGCGACCCAGTCGTTCACGCCCTCGAGCTCGGCCCCGCTGTGCTGGAGGGCGTCCTCGGCGCCGGCCCAGCCGCCCTCGGCGCACCGGAGCTGCAGCCGGTGCACCCGGCAGATCCCGGAGAACACCACCTCGCCGCGGAACTGCTCGCACCACCGCTCGGTCGCGCGCGTCCAGGCGCGCATCCGCTCCAGGTCGCCCAGCTCGTGGCAGGAGTGGATGACCGTGCAGTAGACCTCGCCCGCCCACTCCGGCGGGAGCCGGCCCGCCAGCACCGGCAGCATCGCCTCGTCGAGCTGGGCGAACCCGCCCGCGGTGCGGCCCTCCCGGAGGTCGGCGAGCCCGGCCAGCACGAGGCCGAGTGAGGTCAGCCCGGGCTCGCGGAGCCGCCGCCCGAGCACGTCGAGGTCCTCGCCGGCGGCGCGCCCGGCGGCGACGTCGCCGCCGAGCAGGGCCAGCGCGCCGTCCAGGTAGCCCAGGTAGCCGTGCGCCACCGACTCCGGCAGGCCCGCCAGCAGGCGGCGTGCCCGTCGCAGCCAGCCGTTCGTCACGACGAGGTCGCCGCGGGTGAACCACACGAGCGCCAGGTCGACCGCGCGCGCCGCGGCGCCGGCCTCGTCGCCCGCGTCCTCGAGCTGCCCGAACGCGGCCTCGGTCAGCGCGAGCGACTCCTGGGCCCGGCCGACCCACCACGCGGCGCCGCCGAGCAGCGCGAGGTCGGCCGGCGCCAGCTCGGCGTCCGCGCGCGCCCGGCTCAGCGCCGCGTAGGTGGCGTGCCAGTCGCCCCGGGCGTGCGCGGCCCGCGCCTCGGCGAGTTCGACGGTGAGGTCCATGGTGGCGCCACCGTAGACCCGGTCGGCGCGGGCGCGGGCTCGAGACGTCGCGGCCCCGCGACGGCCCTGCGGGGAGCAGGATGGGCCCAGAGCCGGTCGACGGTGGTCGGCCCCCGGGGAGGAGCCGAGCATGACCCGCTTCGCGATCGACGCCCCCGCGGCGGTCCGCCTGGTCGAGGAGGGGTTCGTCGTGCCCGACGGGCACCAGCTCGTGGCGCCGAACCTGCTGCGCACGGACGCCATGGGCCTGCTCTACCGCGACGTCCGCGCCGGCAGGCTCGACCCCGCGCGGGCCGCCGGGCTGCTCGACGGGCTGACGGCGCTGCGGGTGCGGCTGCTCGGCGACCGGGTCTCGCGCGCCACGGCGTGGCGGATCGCCACGGAGCAGGGCTGGGACGAGGTGGCGCCCGCGGAGTACGTCGCGGTCGCCCGGCTGCAGGCGGACGTGCTGGTCGCGCTGGACGAGGAGCTGGCGCGGCGGGCCCGGGGTCTCGTCGAGGTGGTCCCGGTCGAGGACCTGCTCGCGCTGCGCGCGCCGTAGCGCCCGGGCGCGGTCGGCCCGGCCTCCCGGTCACCCGATCCGGACCAGCGCGCGCCCGTCCCCGCCGTAGCCGTAGAGCACGCCGTCCCGCGGCCACAGGCCCTGCACGTCGTCGGGGAGCGGGGTGGTCCACGCGCGCCGGCCGGAGCCCAGGTCGTACGCGGACAGGCCCACGTCCGTCGCGCCGTCCGGGCGCTCGGCCCGCAGCAGGTGCCGGCCGTCGGTCATCAGCCACGTGCCCTCGGCCGGGGGCGCGAGGACCGACCACAGCCCCTCGCCGCTCGCGACGTCCACCGCCCAGACGGTCGCGCTGTCGCTCCCGTAGAGCACGCCCTCGAGCAGCAGGTACCCGCTGAGCGGGCTCGGGTCGCTGCGGCGCTCCCACCGGACGTCGCCCGTCGCGGGGTCGATGCCGCGCACCACGGGGCCGTCCGCGTCCTGCGCGAGGACCGGCTGGATCTGCGGCACCGATCCGTCGTCGGGCGAGAGGGGCAGCGGGTACCCGTCGGCTGTGGCGGTCCCGGCGCCGTCCGGGCCGAGCAGCCGCGCCGGGCCGGACTCGGGGATGCCGACGAGCGCGTCCCTGCGCACCGCGTACAGCGCGTGCTCGTGCGCCTCGACCCGCCCGTCGGCCGGGTCGACCGCCCAGCTCTCCTCCGCGCACGGGACCACGACGTGCCCGCCCTGCTGGGTCAGCCACCCGCTGGAGTACATCTCGTCGACCGCGTCCGGGAGCTCGGTGCGCCACCGCTCGACGCCGTCGTCCCGGCCGCTGCCGACCAGCAGCACCGCGCCGTCCTGACGGGTGGCGACGACGAGCACGTCGCCGACGACCAGGGCCTCGGCCCGGGGCTCGAGCTCCCGGAGCGCGGTCACGGCGCCGTCCGCCAGGTCGACCCGGACCAGCCGCGTCGTCTCCGGCCCCCGGTCGCCCGCAGGCCCGTCGGTCACCGCGCACCACAGCGCGTCGGCGGGGCCGTCGGAGCCGGAGGAGCACGCCGCGCTGCGCGTGTACCCGTCCTCGGTCGGCAGGGCCCCGATCTCGGCGCGCCACACCTCGTCGCCCGTGCCGGCGTCGAGCGCCACCACCGCGGCCGGGTCGCCGGTCCCGGGCACCAGCACGCCCGCGACGAGGCCCTCGGACGTCCGGGTACCGGATGACACGAGCCCCATCGCGTCGCTGGTGCCCCAGGGCGTCGCGTCCAGCGGGGCGGTGACGGTCTCGGCCAGGACGCCGGGCGTCGCGCGGAGGCGGTCCGCCCGCGCCTTGTCCCGGTGGTCGGCGACCAGCTGCGCCGCCCCGAGCGCCAGGACCACCGCGACCGGCGCCGGCCACCAGCGGCGCAGCAGCGCGCGGGCACGGCGGGCGACGGCGGACGGCGGGCGCGGGCCGTGCCCCGGCTCGGCGAGGTCCTCGTCGAGCTGCACGTCGGCCATGCGGTCTGCCCCCATGACGGGGGACTCTACGGTCGCCGGGCGGGTCGCGGGGTCGGTTCGGGCGCCGAGCCCCCTCCCGCTCGGCGCGCGGGAGGGAGCTACGGGGCCGCGGTCTCCCGCGTGTCGTCGGCGTAGTCGCGCAGCGTCACCTGGTCGTCGCGGACGTGGACCACCGTGGTGCTGCAGAGGGCGTGCTCGAACTCGGCGAGCAGGCCGCCGTCCTCGGCGCGCACCACGACGGCGGTGCCGGCGCACGGGGCGTCCTCCTCACCCTCCCAGGTCCGCCCGGCCGGGACGCCGATGTCGAGGTCGGTGCCGGTCACCGTGACGGTGACCATCGCGGACGTGTCGTTCACGACGGCCGCCTGCGTGGTGCCTGCGTCCCACGGGACGCAGGCCGCCGCGGGTGTGATCCAGGTCAGCGCGAGCGTGGCGGCGAGCGCCGCTCGGGCTCGGGATCTGCGCATCGACTCTTCCTCCCGTCCATGACGGACCCCGTCGACCAGGCTGGGGCGCCTCAGCCTGCCCGATACCCGAACACCGCCACGAGCTCACCTGGAGCGTTCCACTGCTCGGTCACCGAGTACACGTCCGACCCGACCGCGAGCGCCGCGCCGGCGGCCGCGGCGGCGTCCGGCTGGAGGCCGTAGAACAGGGTGAAGCTCCTGCTGCCGCCCGCCGGCACCACACCCAGGTCCAGGTCGATCGTGCGGCCCGCCTGGTAGCTAACCTCGTCCGGCGGGGAGTACCAGACCGGCGACCCGTTCGCGAGCAGCGTGGGGTCGGGGGTCGACTTCCCGTCCGTCAAGGTCATGATGCGGGAGTCGTCCCCGCCCGGCGCCCGGAACCAGGTCGATCCGTACCGCCAGTTCCACGCCCCGTCCCACGCCAGGGTTCGGCGGTAACGGACCCTGTCAAGCGACGACTGCCCGCTCTCCCGCGCGACGGTCACGTCGATCGCGTACATGCCGTCCGTCCCGGGGACCGGGCGGACGCGGTGGGTCACGACGAGGCCGCCTGTCTCGGTGACCGAGGTCGACGAGGTCGCGTCGTACGTGAACGACCGCAGTCGGAGGTCTCCGTCCGTGTCGGGCTCATGGTAGGCGCGGCCGTAGACGCCACCCGCGACCGCGCCGTCCGAGACCCCCCAGCTGTCGTCCTCGACGTCGAGGTCCATGCCCTGCGCCCCCGCGGGCTCGATGCCGACCCACTCGTAGCCGAGGGTGCCGAGGCTGTGCACGCCCACGTCGACGGTGCCGTTGCTCAGCCGGGCACCGAGCGGCTCGAAGGTCGCCGTCCAGGTGTAGGTGTCGCCCCCGCCGGGAAGGCCGGCCACGCTGGGGAACGGCAGCGGTCTCGTGCTGGTGATGACGGCGACAGCGTCTGCGCAGGTCGCCCCGCCGAGGAACCCCTCGGCCGACTCCACCGACCTGCCGCGCGCGACCGCGCCCTCGTCCGGTGCGGCGCGGGTGAGGAAGCCGGGGCAAAGTGTCGGGAAGCTGTCGACCGCGGTCAGGACCGTCGTCGCCGTCAGCCCGTCCGGGCCCTCGACCTCGATCCGCAGGGTCCCGACGGCGTCCGTGGGGCCGGAGATCTCCAGGTACTCGGCCCCGCTCGGTGCGAGGCGCACCTCCCCGGACGCGGTCCGATGCGTCGCGTCGAGGCTCACCGACTCGTGCGGGGGCCGCCAGCTCGTGGGCAGCACCGTGCCGTTGGTCTGGCTGCGGCCCTCCAGGGCTGCCCGCCACAGGCCGCCGTCGTCGGCGTCGGGGTCGGAGAACCCGGTGTCGCGCAGGTCGGCCCGGTCGAGCGTGTACGTCCACTCGCGGAACCGGCTGATCATCGCGCCATAGGTGTCGCCGCCGCTCCGGGCGACGTCCTCGATCGCTCGCGCGGGAGAGGAGCCGAACGGCGGGCGGGTGATGCGCTCCCACGTCTCGCGCACCGCGTCGGGGCCGCCGTACTGCTCCTCGACGAACTCGGCCATGATGAACGAGCCGTACTCGGGTCCGCCCGCGGTGTTAGGGCCACCTCCGTCGAACGCGTCGCGGCTGCGGGACAGGAACTCGTCGAGCGACTGGGCGTAGTCCTCGGTAGCGACGACGTCGGGCGACTGGTCCTGCACCAGGTGGGCGCCCCACTCCGCGCTGCCCTCGAGCCACCAGTACGGGTTGTTGAGCGGGAGCGCGAGCCGGTTGAAGGGCATGTACTGGTACTCGACCTGGTGGAAGTACTCGTGGAACGGCAGGTACGGCACCAGCCGGACCGAGCTCATGATGATCGACGGGGGCGTGTCCGCGCCGAGCGCCCGACGGATGCCGGGCAGGGAGAGCCCGGCGTTGTGCTCCATGAGCGGCGTGAGGTAGACCGTCACCGCCTCGTCGGGCACGACGAAGCCGGCGGCGGAGTAGACGGTCCGGGCACGGTCGAGGGAGTCGAGCGCCGTCTCGACGGCGCTCGGGAGAGCCCCGTTCACGACCGCACCGAGATCGGCCGAGTCCCAGTAGACGACGGCCGTCTCATCACCCGCGAGGCAGTCGAACAGCACGCCCGCGAATCGGATCCGCGAGTCGCAGGCCCCGACGGAGGCGGCGCGCGCGGCCGGTGCGGTCTCGGTCGACTCGTCCACCGGCGTCAGCAGATCGGCCAGCGCGTCGGACAGCTCTCCGCCCGCAGTGAGCGCTTCTGCCATCTCGGGGAGCGTCGGGGTGCGCGTGGCCGCGCCCGCCCCGTAGTCCTCCCCGACGGTCGTGGGGTCCACGGCCGACCGCAGCAGCTCGCCGGCCAGGTCCTCGGCGGTGAGCGCGCCCGCGGCGTAGTCGGACCGCAGCCGGTCGACGTTGGTGCTCTCGACCGCCACGGTCACCGTCACGCGCTCGGCGATCTCGTCGCCGGCGGGGTCGAGGACGGTGAGGTCGTAGTCGCCGTCGGGCCAGGTCCGGCCCTGCGCGGTGGTGGACGTCGGGTCCCATGTCGCCACGCACGCACCGGTGCCGTCGGCGACGAGCGGGCCGACCGGCGTCGTGGTCCCGTTCGCGTCCACGACGGCGAGGACGGCGTCCGTGCCGGCGCACACGGCACCCACGGTCGTGGGTGTCCACACGTGCTTGCCCGCGGGCATGTCCACGACGTACGGGTCGTCGCGGACGACGAGCTCGACGTGGGTCGTCTCGCCGGCACGACCCGAAGCCTCGACGCCACGCACGTGCAACCACCACGTTCCGGGGGTGAGCTCGGCACTGATCCGGGGCTCCGGGCGTGCGGTCTCGGCGGCCGGCTCGGTTGTGGGCTCTCGGTCGACCAGTGCCGACCAGGCCGCGACGTGGTCGCCGTCGTTCTCGGTGAACGTCATGTTCAGGTGCCGCTGCGAGGAGGCGACCGCGTGAATGTGCGAGCCCGAGACGACCGGCGCCGCCGGAGGCGCGGCGTCCACGGTCGCGGCGTAGGTAGCGAACGTCCCCCAGTGGCCGGCCCGGTCCCGCGGCCTGACGTGGATGTACCACTCGCCGTCGCCCGGGAGCGTGAGGTCGACGGTGGGGTCGGTGACGGTCGTACCCTCGGCCGGGTCGCTGTCGTCCGCGGGCGGCGCCGGGTCGTCGGTGACGCGCACGTCGTACCCGGCGATGCCGGAGACGTCCTCCGGGGCGTCCCACTCGACGGTGATGGCAGTCGAGGCGGACACCTCGCCCCATGGGTGGGTGGGACTGCGCAGCTCGCCGACCCAGGGTGCCTGGGTGTCGATCCCGACGCGGGTGTGCGCCACCGGGGAGAGGGTGCCGTCCTCGAGCACCGCCCGCACGTGCAGCCAGTTCTCGCCCTCGCTCAGCCATGGGCTCCAGAGCGGATCGAGCTGGTTGACGTCGGGCCCGGGGTCCGACTGCGCGTCCTGGTCCGCGAGCACGACGTACCCGGCGACGGGCTCGTCGTAGTCGACGGACAGGGTGACGTCGACGTACCAGGCGTCCACCCACTCACCCGAGGGGTCGACCGACACCTGAGGGGGTCCGACCTCCGCGGCCCGGGCGACTTCCGGGACCAACGCCGTGAGGGTCAGCGCGAGCGCCATCCCCGATGCCCACCGTGCACGTGCTGACCGCTTGATCACGAGACCCCCTGTGACTGCGCTGTGACGCGCCGAGCGTGGCACTGCGGGTGAGGCCGGAGTGCGGGAACGGCTGACGGTTCACCCATTCGGCACCGGATCGGGCGGTGCGGACGCGGGGCGGGGCACAGCGGACGAGCCCCCTCCCGCGGCTCGCGGGAGGGGGCTCATGCGTGCCGCGCGGCTCAGGCCATCGTCGCCACGTCGATGACGAACCGGTACCGCACGTCCGAGCGCAGCACGCGCTCGTAGGCGTCGTTCACCGCGTCGGCGGCGATCAGCTCGGTCTCGGGCGCGATGCCGTGCTCGGCGCAGAAGTCGAGCATCTCCTGGGTCTCGGCGATGCTGCCGATGCTCGACCCGGCGAACGAGCGGCGGTTGCCGAACAGCGTGAACACCTGGACGGGCAGCGGCTCGCCGGGCGCGCCGACGTTCACCAGGGTGCCGTCGAGCCGGAGCAGCGACAGGTAGGCGCCCAGGTCGACGACCGCGGACACGGTGTTGACGATGAGGTCGAAGGTGTTCGCGAGCTCGGCGAACGTGGCCGGGTCCTCGGTCGCGTAGTAGTGGTCCGCGCCGAGCTCGAGGCCGTCGGCCTTCTTGCTCAGGGTCCGGGACAGCACGGTGACCTCGGCGCCCATGGCGTGCGCGAGCTTGACGGCCATGTGCCCGAGGCCGCCCATGCCGACGACCGCGACCTTCTTGCCCGGGCCGGCGCCCCAGTGGGCGAGCGGGGAGTACGTGGTCACGCCGGCGCACAGCAGCGGCGCGGCCTTGTCGAACGGGATGGCCTCCGGCACGCGGAGCACGAAGTCCTCGTCGACGACCACGTGGGTCGAGTACCCGCCCTGCGTGATGGTGCCGTCGCGGTCGACCGACGCGTAGGTCTGGGTGTTGCCCTCGAGGCAGTACTGCTCGAGGCCGGCGCGGCAGTTCTCGCACTCCCGGCAGGAGTTCACCATGCAGCCCACGCCGACCCGGTCGCCGACGGCGTGCCGGGTCACCTCGGCGCCGACCTCGGCGACCACGCCGACGATCTCGTGCTCGACGACCTGCGGGTAGGTGATGGGGCCCCAGTCGCCCCGGACGGTGTGGATGTCGGAGTGGCAGACGCCGGCGTACCGGATCTCGATCAGCACGTCCTTCGGCCCCACGTCGCGGCGCTCGATCGTCACGGGGACGAGCGGCTCGGTCGCGGAGGGGGCGGCGTAGGCGTTGACGGTGAGCACAGGACTCCCAGGGGTGCGCGGGACGGTGGGTCGACGCCGGCGGGGTCGTCGTCGACGGCCGGTCGTCCGCACAGTCAACCCCGCCGCGGCCGATCGTGCGAGGTCCTGCCAGTGCCTCCCTGGCGGCCGGCCGCCCGGCGCCGTGGGAGCATGCCCGCATGGCCGGCTACCTGACGAGGCGTGCGCACCGGGCACGCCTCGTGCGCGACGTGCTCCGCGCGCGGATCGTCGGCGGCGCGTTCCACGAGACCGGGCTGCCCCCGGAGGACCGCATCGCGGCCGAGTTCGCGGTCGGGCGGAACGTGGTGCGCGAGGCGCTGGCCATGCTGGTGGCCGAGGGGCTGATCCGCCGCGACCAGGGGATCGGCACCCGCGCCCGCACGGAGGTGCTGGTGCACGAGCTCAACCACCTGCGGGCCATCGCCGAGGAGGGCACCGACCCGGCGGCCGCCCGGGTGTTCTACCGCCACCTGGCGTGGGAGACGGTGCCCGCGTCGCCGGCCGTCGCGACCGAGCTCGGCCTGACGCCGGGCGCCGACGTGGTGCTGTGGGAGCGGCTGACCCAGACGCCGGAGCCGATCGTCCTGTGGTCGTCGTACCTCCCGGCCGACCTGGGCCTGACCCGGCCCGCGGACGTCACCCCGACCGAGGGCGGTGGGACGTTCGCCTACCTCGAGCAGCACGGGGTGCAGATCGGCGTCGCGCAGGTCCGCACCGGGGCGACGACGGCCGACCCGGCGGTCGCCGAGGCGCTCGACGTCGCGGCGGGCGCGCCGGTGATGGTGCAGCACCGGCGGGTCCTCGGCCCCGAGGGCCGGGTGATCGAGGTCGCGACGGGGTACTACCGGCACGACCGGATCTTCCTGCTCAACGACTACGGGCGCGCCGGCTCGAGCACGGGGCTCGCCTCGGTGGAGTCGGCGCGCCGGCTCGACGTGGACGACATCCCGGCGGCGCCGAGGCCGAGCGCGGCGACCACCACCACGAGCATCGGCGCGGTCCAGCCGCCGGAGACGGCGTGGACGGTCCCGAGCAGCACCGGGCCGCAGGCGCCCACCGCGTAGCCGCCGCCCTGCACCAGGGCCGCCGCGCGACGGGCCTCGGCGGGGGACCGGGCCCAGCGGTTCACGCCGGTGAGCACCAGGGTGAAGGTGGCGCCCTGCGCCGCCCCGGCGGCGAGGGCCCACAGCCACCAGGCGCCGGGCGCCAGCAGCATCCCGAGCGGGAACGTCAGCCACAGGGCGGTGGTCGCGGCGAACCCGGTGGTGATCCGGCCGGTGCGCAGGACGGGCGCCATGAGCAACGGCCCGAGGGCGCCGGTCAGCTGGAACACGGCGGCGCTGCTCCCGGCCAGGACGAGCCCCAGGCCCATGAGGTCGTCGAGCTGGGTGGGCAGCCAGGCCGTGATGCCGTAGTACGACAGCGTCTGCCCGGCGAACGCCACCGCCAGGAGCACCGGGACGAGGTGCCGCCACGGTCGGCGGCCGCCGTCGGACGGCCCGCCGCCCGGGACCCCCGCCCGTCCGCCCGTCCCCGCGACGGCCGACCCGGAGCGCGCCGTGGCCACGGCGCCGACGACGCACGTGAGCAGCCAGGGCGCCGTCACGGCCACCCGCCAGCCGACCGCGGACGCCAACGGCGCCGTCACGACCGTGGCGACGAGCGACGCCAGATTCATCCCGACCGTGTAGCGCGTGGTCAGGCGCTCGGCGTGCCGCCGGTCGCCGGCGCTCGCGAGGACGGGGAGCACGACGTTGGCGACCGTGATCGCCGCGCCGAGCAGCACCGTGCCGAGGACCGCCCCCGCCGGGCCGGCGGACACCCGCAGCACGAGGGCCGCGGCGATGCCGCCGAGCGAGGCCAGCGTCGCCGCGCGGGTGCCCAGCCGCCCGACGACCCAGCCGGCCGGCGCCGCGAGCAGGCCGAAGCAGAGCACCGGGACCGTGACCAGCAGGGCCGCGACGGCGGCGCTCACCCCGAGGTCGTCCTGGGCGACCGCGAGGACGGGGGCGGGCGCGACCACGGGCGCGCGCAGGACGAGCGACAGCAGCAGGACCGTGGCGCCGCCGCCGGTGCGCCCGGCGGCCGGGCTCATGCCGCGCGCCGGGCGGGCCGCGCGCGGTGGTGCCCGGTCCGGTGCTGCACGTCGGCGACGAGGTGCAGCAGGGCGCGGTCCGACCAGGCCGGGCCCACCAGCTGCGCGCCGATCGGCAGCCCGAGGCGGTCCAGCCCGCACGGGAAGGACACGGCCGGCGCGCCGGTGAGGCTGGCGAGGGCGGTGTACCGCATGTTCGCCACGAGGACGTCCTGGGTGCGGCCGGCGAGCTCGATGTCGCGCTCGCCGAGGCGCGGGGCGGTGAACGGCAGGGTCGGGACCAGCAGGACGTCGACCTGCTCCCAGGTCCGGGCGAGCGCGTCGCGGGCGAGGGTGCGCAGGCGCTGCGCCTGCAGGTACTCGACCGCGGTGAACCGGGCACCCGCCTCGAGCAGCACCCGGACGTCGGTGCCGAGCCGCTCGGGGTGGGCGCGCAGCGCGGCCGCGTGCACCGCGGACGCCTCGGCGGCGTTCAGCACCACGAGGGCGTCGACCAGCTCCTCGAGGTGCGGGAGCGCGACGTCGACCGGCCGCGCGCCCCACCGGGCCGCGTCGTCGAGCAGCCCGGCGACCGCGGCGGCGACGTCCGGCTGCACGCCGTCCAGCGTGAAGCCGTCCACGACGCCCACCCGCAGCCCGGCCCAGGGGTCGGCGCGGTGCAGGAGGTGGCGCAGCGTGTCCGGCCGGGACACGCAGCCGTCGTCGCTGCCGTCCGGGCCGGCCGTGGCGTCCAGCACCAGCCGGCACTCCGCGGCGGACCGGCCGATCGGGCCGACCGTGTCGAGCGTCCAGGCGAGCGGGACGACGCCGGTGGTCGGCACGCGGCCGAGCGAGGGGCGCAGGCCGGTCAGGTTCGTGACCGAGGCGGGCAGGCGGATCGACCCGCCCGTGTCGGTGCCGATGCCGACGGGCACCACGCCCGCGGCGACCGCCGCCGCGGTGCCCCCGCTCGACCCGGCGGGGATCCGCCCGGGGTCGAACGGGTTGCGGCACGTGCCCAGGTGCGGGTTGTCCGTGGTGCCGCCCCAGGCGAGCTCGTGCATGTTGGTCCGGCCGATCACCACCGCCCCTGCGTGCCGGAGCCGGGCCGTCACGGTCGCGTCGACCGCCGCCGGCTCGTCCAGGAGCAGGAGGGAGGCGGCCCGGTTCGGGACACCCGACTCGGCGACGTTGTCCTTGAGCACGACGGGGATGCCGGCCAGCGGGCCCAGCGGGGCGCCGGCCGCGCGCTGGTCGTCCAGCTCGCGGGCGGCGCGCCGGGCGCTCGCGGGGTGCAGCGAGGCGAACGCGGCGAGGTCGCCGACCGCCTCGGCCGCCGTCAGCGCCGCCTCGACCAGGTCCCGGCTCGTCACCTCGCCGGCGGCCAGCGCGCGCTGGGCGAGCGCGACGTCGCCCAGCAGCTCGGCCGTCACCGGGCGTCCCGGTCGCGCAGCGCGGTGAACAGCGCGGCCGGCGCCGCGTCGCTCGCCTCGGCGATCGCGCACACCCGCGCCGCGCCCTCGCGCCAGCCGGCGGGCATCTGGTCCTCGTCCACGTCGTCCCTCACCTCTCCTCGGACCGGACGCCGCGCCGGGCCGCCGCTGCGGACCGGCGCGGCGTGCGCGTCACTCGCCGTCGGCCTCGGCCCTGGCCTGCTCGGCCAGCTCCGTGTCCACGTTGTTCTCGTAGGACGTCGCCTCGCTCGGGTACTCCGCGACGTTCCCGGTCATCGCCGCGATCTCGAGGTTCCGGTCCCACGCGTCCTGGCTCACCAGCACGTCCTTCGGGTAGCCGAGGGCGTCGATCTCGCGCTCGACGGCCGTGGCGACGATCTCCGGGTCGACGTCCGGGAAGTACGCCTGGGCGGTGGCGATCGCGGCCTCCGGGTCGGCGTAGATCGCGTCGGACGCCTTCTGGAACGCGGTCACCACGCCCTGCGCGGCCTCGGGGTTGGCCTCGATCCAGGACGGCAGGCCGGTGAGGCTGGAGAACGCGAACGGGTACCAGCTCGGGTCGGCGGAGAACGAGTACACGACGTGCAGCCCGTTCTCGACCTCGCCCTGGGTGATCTGCGGCTCGACCGCCAGGGCGTAGTCCGCCTGCCCGCTGGAGACGGCCGCGAGCTCGTTGCCGATCGCGACGTTGACCAGCTCGACGTCCTGCAGGTCGTTCTCCTCGATCAGGTGCGTCATGAACGCCCACGTCGTGTCGGGCTCGGGGCTGACCACGACCTTCTTGCCCTCGAGGACCGACAGGTCGCTCTGCACGTCCGCGTCGTCCGCGCCGATGATGAACACCGTGGGCGCGTCCTGGATGCCGGCGACGACGACGCCCTCGCCGCCCGACTCGTGGGTCTTGGGCACGAACACCGGGTCCTGGATGGAGAACTCGGCGGAGCCGCCGAGCACCGCGGACCAGGACTGCGTCCCGCCGCCGCCGGTGCTGATCTCGACGTCGATGCCCTCCTCCTCGAAGAACCCCTGGTCCTCGGCCACGTACAGCGGCAGGTACAGCAGGGACTGGAAGGCCTGGTTGATGCGGACGGTCGTCAGGCCCTCGCTCGAGGTGGCGGCGGGCGCGGCCTGCGAGGCGCCGGCGCACGCCGACAGGGCGAGCGACGCGGCGGCGGCGAGCGCGAGGGCCCCGAGGGGGCGGCGGGAGGTCGTCACTTGGTGGTCCTTTCCCAGGAGAGCAGAGCGCGCTCCAGCAGGTTCATTCCGAAGGTGAGGACGAGCACGATCGCCATGACGACGACCAGGCCGGCGAGCACGAGGCTCACGGTGAAGTTGGACGAGCCGAGCAGGATCATGTGACCCACCCCGGCGTTCGAGGAGATGTACTCCCCGACGATGGCGCCGACGACGGCGAAGCCGACGTTGAGCTTGAGGCCGGAGACGATCCACGGCAGGGCCCCGGGGGCGACGACCTTGGTGAAGATCTGCCCGGTCGAGGCGCCGAACGACCGCATGAGGTCGATCTGGTCCGGGTCGGCGCGCTGCGCCCCCCGGTACGAGGACGTCAGGGAGACGACCACGCAGGAGAAGCCGACGATCATGATCTTGGACATCAGCCCGGTGCCGAACCAGATGATGGTCATCGGGGCGATCGCCAGGACCGGGATCGCGCCGATCGCGGCGATGAACGGCGCCGTGTAGTCCGCGACGAACCGCGAGTACCAGAGCGCCAGGCCGAGGACCGAGCCGCCCACCGCGCCGACGAGGAACCCGAGGGCGACCTCCGTGACCGTGGTGCGGACGTCCACCACCAGGTCGCCGGAGGCGGCCCGCCGGGACAGCGCCGCCAGCACCTGCGACGGGCTGGAGAACAGGAACGTGTTCACCGTGCCGGCCCGCGCGCCCAGCTCCCACGCGCCCAGCAGGACGACGACCGTCGCCACCTGCAGGACGACGAGCAGGGTGCGCCGGGACCCGAGCCGCCGGCGCGACCGGGCCGGAGCCGCGGGGGTGGCCCGCACGGGGGCCGTGGTCTCGATCGCGGTCGCCATCAGGCCGCCCTCCCCGCGTCGACCGGGCGGGTGCCGATCGAGCGCCAGATCCGCTCGTAGTACTCGTTGAACCGGGGCGCCAGGCGGCGCTCCTCGATGCGCAGGCTGTCGGTGCCCAGGTCGACGCGGATCTCCTCGACGACCTGGCCGGGGTGCGCCTTGAGCACGTACACCCGGTCGGAGAGCGTCACCGCCTCCTCGATGTCGTGCGTGACGAACACGACCGCCTTGCCCGACCGGCGCACGGTCGCGAGCAGCTCGCTCTCGAGCTCGATCTTCAGCGGGTAGTCGAGCGCCTTGTACGCCTCGTCCATCAGGACGACCTCGGGGTCCATGACCATCGTCCGCATGAGCGCGGCGCGCTGGCGCATGCCGCCGGAGATCTGCGACGGCAGCCGGTCCTCGTAGCCCGTGAGGTTGTAGACCTCGAACAGCTCGGCCGCGCGCTCGCGGGCCTCCCGCCTCGGGACCCGGCGGACCTCGAGGCCGAGCACGACGTTCTGCAGGATGGTCCGCCACGGCAGCAGCAGGTCCTTCTGCAGGACGTACCCGATCTCCGGGGTCGCGGTGCCGGTGGTCTGCCGGCCCTTCACCCACACCTCGCCGTAGGTGGGCTGCAGCAGCCCGGTCATGATGTTGAACAGCGTGCTCTTGCCGCAGCCCGACGGCCCGACGAAGGACACGAGCTCCCCGGGGTCGGCGTGGAAGTCGATGCCCCGCAGGACCTCGATCTCGCCGCCGGGGACGTCGTAGTGCTTGCCGATGCCGCGGGCCTCGATCGCGTGCGTCATGCCGCCTGCCCTCCTTCCGGGCGCCGGACCTCGGCCGGCGCCAGCTCGCGGTGGTCCTTGAGGAACGAGTAGCCGAGGTAGCCGACCGTGCGGGCGTGCACGGTCTCGGCGCGGTCGACCGTCGCGAACGCGACGCCCTCGGTCGCACCCGCGTCGGCGCGGACGACGCCGTCCGGCCCGACGACGCGGCTGCCGCCCGGGTAGGTGAAGTCGCCGAGCGTGCCGACGAGGTTCGCCCCGACGAACCAGGTCTGGTTCTCCAGGGCCCGCACCCGGGAGAACAAGTCGAACGCGCCGACCATGCGGTCGTCGGCCACCGGGGCGGCCGGGTCGGCCACGCCCCACGCGGTCGGGAGCACCAGCAGGTCCGCGCCGGACAGGGCCAGGCTGCGGGTCGACTCCGGGAAGCACAGGTCGTAGCAGATGAGCATCCCGATCCGCCCGAGCGGCGTCTCGAGCACGGTGAAGCCGTCGCCCGGGTGGTAGAGGTGCTTCTCGTCGCCGGGCTGGTGCACCTTGCGGTAGGAGCCGACGACCCCGTCGGGCCCGAGCAGCACCGCCGTGTTGTAGAGGACCTCGGCGCGGAGCTCGTCGCGCTCGGTCATGCCGAACACCACGTGCACGCCGTGCCGGGCGGCCGCGTCGGCCAGCGCCCGCACGCTCGGGCCCGTGGCGACCGGCTCCGCGTGCTCGACCTGGTACGCCACGTGCGCCAGGTCGTAGTCGGTCAGGCTCGGCAGGTAGCCCTGCAGGCACTGCTCCGGGAACACCACCAGGTCCGCGCCCTGCTCCGCGCACGACGCGACGGTCGCCAGCATCGAGGCGAGGTTCGCCGCCTTGTCGTGCACCGCGCGCATCGCCACCGCCGCGACCGTGATCCGCTGCACCCGTCCACCTCCTCGTCCGCCCCGCCGGCCTGGTGCCGGCGCCGGGGATGCCGAGAAAGTTAGGGAGCGGTCGGTAACGGGCGCGGTCCCGGGAGGTAACCAGGCAGTTACGCCACCTGGCCGCCGCCGCGCGCCCGCGTCGCACCAGGGCGGGGGCGGCGGGGGAGGCGGGGATCCGCCAGTGCGCGTCCGGGGCGGATCCCGCGATGCGAGACGGCGCGGGGGCGCGAGCGCGTGCCGGCGCGCGCGGGCCGTCGGGTCGACGGGGGGCCGGCGGGGGGCCGGCCGGGGCCGGCCGGGGTGTCAGCCGCGGCCGGGGACGCCACGAGGGGCGCCTCCCTGACGGGAGACGCCCCTCGCATGCGCACTGACCGGGAGCAGCCGATCAGACGTCGTAGTAGAGCTCGAACTCGTGCGGGTGCGGGCGCAGCCGGATCGGGTCGATCTCCGCGGACCGCTTGTAGTCGATCCAGGTCTGGATCAGGTCCGGGGTGAACACGTTGCCGGCGGTCAGCCAGTCGTGGTCGGCCTCGAGGTTGTCGAGCACCTCGCCGAGCGAGCCCGGGACCTGCTGGATGAGCGCGTGCTCCTCCGGGGGCAGCTCGTACAGGTCCTTGTCGACCGGCTCCGGCGGCTCGATCCGGTTCTGGATGCCGTCGAGGCCGGCCATGAGCATGGCCGCGAAGCACAGGTACGGGTTCGACGACGGGTCCGGCACGCGGAACTCGATGCGCTTGGCCTTCGGGTTCGAGCCGGTGACCGGGATGCGGATGCACGCGGAGCGGTTGCGGGCCGAGTAGACCAGGTTGACCGGGGCCTCGAAGCCCGGGACCAGGCGGTGGTAGGAGTTCACCGTCGGGTTGGTGAACGCCAGCAGCGACGGCGCGTGCTTGAGCAGGCCGCCGATGTACCAGCGGGCGATGTCGGACAGGCCGCCGTAGCCCTTCTCGTCGAAGAACAGCGGCTTGCCGTCCTTCCACAGCGACTGGTGCACGTGCATGCCCGAGCCGTTGTCGCCGAACAGCGGCTTCGGCATGAACGTCGCGGTGCGGCCGTCGGCGTGCGCGACGTTCTTCACGACGTACTTGAACAGCTGCACCTTGTCGGCCGACTTGGCGAGCGTGTCGAAGCGGTAGTTGATCTCCGCCTGGCCGGCGGTGCCGACCTCGTGGTGCGCCCGCTCGACCTCGAGGCCGAGCGCGTCCAGCTGGAGCGAGATCTTGTCGCGCAGGTCGGCGAAGTGGTCGACCGGCGGGACGGGGAAGTAGCCACCCTTGTAGGGGGTCTTGTGGCCGAGGTTGCCACCCTCCTCGACGCGGCCCGTGTTCCAGGCGGCCTCGATGGAGTCGATCGAGTAGAACGACGCGTTCTGCTTCGTCTCGAAGCGGACGTCGTCGAAGATGTAGAACTCGGCCTCGGGGGCGAAGAACGCCGTGTCCGCGATGCCGGTCGAGCGCAGGTACGCCTCGGCCTTGGCGGCGACCTGGCGCGGGTCGCGGCTGTAGGGCTCGTCGGTGTACGGGTCGACGATGTGGAAGTTCAGCACGAGCGTCTTCTCCGTGCGGAACGGGTCGACGAAGGCCGTCGTCACGTCCGGGAGGAGCTTCATGTCGGACTCGTTGATCGCCTGGAAGCCGCGGATCGACGACCCGTCGAACATCTGGCCCTCGACGAAGAAGTTCTCGTCCACGGACGCGGCCGGCACGTTGAAGTGCTGCATCACGCCGGGCAGGTCGCAGAACCGGACGTCGACGAACTTGACGTCCTCGTTCTTGATGAAGGCCAGGACTTCCTCTGGCGTGCTGAACATCCGCTGCTCCTCGGGTTGACGTGCCCTCACCGGGCTCCGACGAGGCTAGGGGCGCCCGATTTCCCTCCGGTGTACCGATTGTTTCGCCTGTGTTACGTGACCCCGGATCCGTGTTGCGGGCAGGTGACGTGAGGAGGTCGGGGCGCGCGCGACGGGCGGTTACCGTTGACGCATGGTCGATCGCGAGGACGTCGGTTCGTGGCTCGAGGGGCCGCCCGTGGGGGACGGCGGCGCGCCGAGCGGCAGCCGGCTGGGCCTGCCCGCCACGGGGAGCGGGTCGCTCGCGCCGCTGGGCCGGCGGCTGATCGCGCTGCTGATCGACTGGTTCGCCTGCCTCGCGATCGCGAACGTGTTCCTGCCCGCCGACGCGCAGCAGCTCGGGACGCTGGCCGTGTTCGCCGTCGAGAACGTGCTGCTGGTCGGCACCGTCGGCGGCACGCTCGGGCACCGGCTGCTGGGGATCCGGGTGCGCCGGGTCCGGCCGCCGGCTCTGGTGGGCCGCCCGGACGCGCCGCCGGCCGACCCCGGCCCGGACGCGCCGCCGAACCTGCTGCTGGCGCTCGTCCGCACGGTGCTGCTCTGCCTGGTGATCCCCGCCGTGGTGTGGGACGCCGACGGCCGCGGGCTGCACGACCGCTCCGCGGGCACGGCGATCGTCCGCCGCTGACCATCTGACGGAGCTCAGCCGCGCAACCCCCTCCCGGGCCCGCACCCCTCGCCGAGCGGGCAGTAGATGTCCCCTCCGCGCGCTCGGTAGCGACATCGACTGCCCACTCGGCGGAGGGCTCGCCGCGGGAAGCAGGACGCGCCCGCGCCCCCTCCAGGGGTGCGGGCGCGTCTGCGTGTGCGGGAGGGGCGGCGGCTCAGCGGCCGCGCATGCCCTTGCGGTCCGGGCGGACGCGCATCGGGTCGACGCCCTTCGGCACCGGCATCTTGACCGCGCCGAGCGCCTGCAGGCGCTTGACGACCTCGCCGACCTCGGCCTTCGTCAGCTGCGGCTTGAGGCGCTGCACCTTGCGGGCGAGCTGCGGCAGCGGGACCTGGCCCTCGTCGCGGCCGACCTCGATCAGCGTGATCGGCACGCCCTGGAGGACGCGGGCGGTGCGCTTGCGCTCGGACTCGAGCAGCTTGCCGATGCGGTTGGCCGGCCCCTCGCCGATCAGGACGATGCCCGGGCGGCCGACGCCGCGGTAGACGAGGTCCTGGGTGCGCGGCGCGACGGCGACCGGCTCCTGCGCGAACGTCCAGCCGCGGCGGATGGTGCCGAGCGCGGACAGCGCGGCGCCGGGCTGGCCCTCGATGCGGGCGTACGCGGCGCGCTCGGCGCGGCGGGTCAGCGTGAACATGGCGCCGAGCAGCGCGAACGGGATGCTCAGCAGCAGCGTGTACCACCACGTGAAGAACAGCAGGCCCAGGATCAGGCCCACGGCGACGATGCCGAAGAACACCCCGAGGATCAGCCAGGTCACCGCCGGGTCCTGCTGGCGGGTCATCTGGTACGCCTGCCAGACCTGGTGGTACCACCGGGTCTTCTTCACCTTCGCGGGCTTCGCGGCCGCGCCGGCGGTCGGGTTCTTCTCACGGGCCATGACCCGGGAGTCTACCGGCGCGCGGGGCGTCGCCGTCGCCCGGCTGCGGCGCCCTCCGCGAGCCCGTGCGGCACGCCGGGACCGAGGTCCCTGGCGGCCGCCGCCGCGCGCGGGTGACGCTGGGACGACGGGCGCGGCGCCGGTGCCGGCCCCGGGACGCGGGGGAGGCGACCATGCGGGTCCTGGTGACGGTGGCGTCGCGGCACGGCAGCACGCGCGAGATCGGCGTCGAGGTGGCGGAGGTGCTCCGGGCGGCGGGCCACGACGTGGTGGAGGCCGACCCGGACGAGGTCGAGGCGGTCGACGGGTACGACGCCGTCGTGCTCGGCTCGGCGGTCTACGTGGGGCGGCTCGCGGCGGCGCTCCGGGAGCTCGTCGACCGGCAGGGCGCGCAGCTCGCCGCCCGGCCGACGTGGCTGTTCTGGTCCGGACGGGTGGGGGAGCCGCCGCTGCCCGCCGCCGAGCCCGACGACGTGCGGGTCGTGGCCCGGCGGGTGGCGGCGCGGGACGTCGCGGCGTTCGGCGGCCGGCTGCAGCGCGACGAGCTCGGGCTCGCGGAGCGCGCGCTGGTCGCGATGATCGAGGCCGAGGCGGGCGACTTCCGCGACTTCGACGAGGTGGACGCCTGGGCGGCGCGGGTCGCGGGCGAGCTGCGGCGGATGGAGCGCGGGGGCCGGGTGGCGCGGGGCTGACCCGCCGCCGCACGCCGGCCCGGTCGCCGCCGCGCGACGACGCCCCGTCAGCGGCGCGCGACCAGCAGCAGCAGCCCGCGCAGCTGCTCCACCTGCTCGGGCGTCAGCCCCTCGGTGACCATCGCCTCGGCCGCGACCGGGTCCGACGCCGCGAGCACCGCCGCGCGCCCGGCGTCGGTCGCGGAGATCTGGTGCTTGCGCCGGTCGGTGGCGTGCGCCGTCCGGGTGACGTAGCCCGACCGCTCGAGCCGGGCGAGCACGCGGCTCATCGTCTGCTCGGTGACGTCGCACAGCGCCGCGAGCTCCGCCTGGGTGCGCGGCCCGCGCAGGAGGATGACCAGCACCGGCTGGCTCGCGTGGTTGAGGTCCCAGGACGCCAGGTGCGCGTTCCAGTCCCGCTCGACCCGGCGCGCGGCGGCGGACAGCAGCCGGCCCACCGGCCAGCCGCTCGGCTCCGGCGCGGCCATCGCCTGCCACCGCGGGTGCTCCTGCGGCCCTCCGGCGTCGCGCTCCACTCGTCCCTCTCCTCCTGCTGGGCAGTTGCCCCGGCCTCATGTTGCCGGAACGCGGAGCATCCCGCATAGTGCTCAGCATGCTGAGGAACGGGGCGCGGGGGATCGGGCGGGGACTGGCCGTGCTGGCGGTCGCCGTGGGGTGGCTGGCGGTGGGCTCGCTCGGGGGCATGGCCCAGGGGCAGCTCTCGCAGGTGCAGACGAACGACGCGGCGGCGTTCCTGCCGTCGTCGGCGGAGTCGACGCGCGCCGCGGAGGCGTCGGCGGCGTTCACGGAGTCCGAGGCGCTGCCGGTGCTGGTGGTGTTCGAGGCCGAGGGCGGCGGCGCGCTGGACCCGGCCGCGATCGAGGCGGTGCAGCCCGTCGTCGCAGCGCTGCCGGACGTGCCGATGCCCGGCGCCGACCCGGCCGCGGGCGACCCGGCCACGCTCGGTGACGTGCTCACGGCCGACCCGGTCGTCGTGCCCTCGGAGGACGGCGAGGCGCTGCTGGTCCCGCTGTCCCTCGACGCCGCGCAGGCGGACGCCTCGCTGGCCGACGACGAGAGCGTGGTCGGCGCGACGGTCCAGGCGGTCCGCGACACGCTCGCCGACGAGCTGGGCGCGACCGCCGACTCGTCCGGGGAGTCCGGGCTGCGCGCCTGGGTCACCGGGCCGGGCGGGTTCGTCGCGGACCTCACGAACGCGTTCGGCGGGATCGACGGCGTGCTGCTGCTCGTCGCGCTGGGCGCGGTCCTGGTGATCCTCGTCCTGGTGTACCGGTCGCCGTTCCTGCCCCTCGCGGTGATCCTCACCGCGGTGTTCGCGCTGTGCGCCGCCGCGCTCGCCGTCTACCACCTGGCCGACGCCGGGGTGCTGACGCTGAACGGCCAGGCCCAGGGCATCCTGTCGATCCTGGTCGTCGGCGCGTCCGTCGACTACGCGCTGCTGATCGTCGCCCGGTACCGGGAGGAGCTGCGCTCCGTCGAGGCGCCGACCGCCGCGATGCGCCGCGCGCTGCGTCGGAGCCTGGAGCCGATCACCGCCAGCGCGGGCACGGTCGTCGCCGGCCTGCTCTGCCTGCTGCTGTCCGACCTCGCGTCGAACCGGTCGCTCGGGCCGGTCGGGGCCCTCGGCATCGCGGCCGCCTACCTGGCGGCGTTCACCCTGCTCCCGCTGCTGCTGCTGATCGCCGGGCGCCGGTCCCGGGCGCTGTTCTGGCCGCGGGTGCCGCGGGTCGCCGAGCCGGGCGCGCACGCCGTGGGCCCCGCGCACGACGAGCCGGCCACCGTCGGGGCGGGGGCGCCCGTCGTCCCGGGGCACGACCACCACGGCGCGCACGCGCCCGCCGGCCACCCCGCGCCCGCCCAGGGCCTGTGGGGCCGGCTGGCCCGCGGCGTCGGCCGCCGCGACCGCCTGGTGTGGGTGCTGACCACCGTGATCCTGCTCGGCTGCGCGGCCTTCCTCCCCACCTTCAAGGCTTCGGGCACGAGCCAGGCCGACGTGTTCCTCACCGACGTCGACGCGGTCGCGGGGGAGCAGGTGCTCGCGGACCACTTCCCGGCCGGCACCGTGCAGCCCGCCACCGTGATCGTCGCCCAGGACGAGTCCGACGCCGTGGTCGAGGCGGCGCTGGCCGTCGACGGCGTGGTGTCGGCGACCCCGTACACCGGGGCGACGACGGGCGCGCCGACGGGGACGGGCGCCCCCGGTGCGGACGAGGCCGCGGAGCCGGTCGTCGTCGACGGGGACGTGCGGGTCGACGTCGCCACCGAGGCCGCCGCCGACACCACGGAGGGCGTCGCGACGGTCGAGCGGCTGCGGGACGCCGTGCACGAGGTCGCGCCCGACGCCCTGGTGGGCGGGGCCGCCGCCGAGACGCTGGACGCGCAGGACGCCGGCACCCGGGACCTGCGGGTGATCGTGCCGGTGGTGCTGGTCGTGATCCTGCTCATCCTCATGGTGCTGCTGCGCTCGGTCGTCGCCGCCGTGCTGCTGATGCTCGCCAACGTGCTGTCGTTCGCGGCGGCCCTGGGCGTCGCGGCGCTCGTGTTCGAGCACGTGCTCGACTTCCCGGGCGCCGACCCGGCCGTCCCGCTCTACGCGTTCACCTTCCTGGTGGCGCTCGGGGTCGACTACTCGATCTTCCTCATGACCCGGGTCCGGGAGGAGAGCGCCCGCCTCGGCACCCGGGAGGGCGTGCTCCGTGGGCTCGCGGTCACCGGCGGGGTGATCACGTCGGCGGGCGTGGTGCTCGCGGTGACGTTCGCGGCACTGGGCGTGATCCCGCTGCTGTTCCTCGCGCAGCTGGCGTTCATCGTGGCGTTCGGCGTGCTGCTCGACACGCTCGTGGTCCGCAGCCTGCTCGTCCCGGCCCTGGTGCACGACGTCGGCCGGCGCACGTGGTGGCCGAGCCGGCTCGCCCGCGAGGAGGAGGGCGCGCACCGGGCCTAGGGTGGCGGCCATGACGGACGCGCTGCGGGTGGGACTGGTCGGCTACGGCTCGGCGGGGCGGGGCATCCACGCCCGGCTGCTCCGCGAGGTCGGGGCCGAGGTGGCCCGGGTCGTGACCCGGAACCCCGCGCGCGCGACCGCGGCCGGCCGGGACTGGCCCGGCGTCGCCGTCGACCCCGACGTGCCGTCGCTGCTCGCGCACGCGGCCGAGCTGGACGTGGTCGTGGTCGCCAGCCCGACCGGTGACCACGTCGAGCACGTCTCGCAGGCGCTCGCCGCGGGGGCGTGGGTCGTCGTCGACAAGCCGCTGGCGACCACCGCCGACGAGGCCGCCGCCCTGGCCCGGCTCGGCGCGGAGGCCGGCGGGCGGCTGACGGTGTTCCAGAACCGGCGGTGGGACCCCGAGCAGCTGACGCTGCGCCGCCTGCTCGAGGCCGGGGAGCTCGGCACGGTGCACCGGTTCGAGCGCCGCTGGGAGCGCTGGCGCCCGGTACCCCAGGACCGGTGGAAGGAGAACGACACCCGCGCGGGCGGCCTGCTGCTCGACCTCGGGGCGCACCTGGTCGACTCCGCGGTCCAGCTGTTCGGGCCGGTCGCGCGGGTGCACGCCGAGCTCCGCAGCCTCACCACCCCCGCCGAGGACGACGTGTTCCTCGCGCTCACGCACGCCCCGCGGCCGGACGGGTCCGCGGTCATCAGCCACCTGCAGGCCGGCGGGCTGGTCGGCGCGCCCGGCCCGCGCACCCGGGTGCTCGGCGACCGCGGTGCGTACCTGGTGACGAGCTTCGAGGGCGAGGCGACGCCGTTCTCCGTGCTCGACGAGGGCGACGACGCGCACGAGGGCTGGCTGGTGCACGGGGACGAGCGGGTGCCGGTGCGGCGCGCGGCGGGAGGTCACCCGGACTTCTACCGCGCGGTCGAGGCGTGGGTGCGGGGCACGGGGCCGGTCCCGGTCGACCCGGCCGACGCGGTCGTGACGGCGCGCGTCCTGGACGCGGCGCGCGTCTCGGCGCGGGAGCACCGCGCGGTCCCGCTGGACGCGTAGCGCGCGGGCCGCGGGGTCAGGGGAGGACGTACGCCGCCGCGGCGTCCGGGGTCGGGTGCACGTGCTCGAAGCCGGAGGCCGTGAGCGCCGCCGGGACGACGCGCAGGCTGCCGAGGATCTCCTCCGAGAACTGCCCCAGGGCGACCCGCAGCGCGACGCCCGGCACCGGCAGCACCGCGGGCCGGTGCGCGCGGTGGGCCAGCGCCCGGACGATCGCGAGCTCCGTCGCCGGCTCGGCCGTGAGGTTCACCGGCCCGCTGACCGGCACCTCGAGCAGGTGCAGGATCGCCCGCACCTCGTCCTCGAGGCTGATCCACGACCAGTACTGCCGGCCCGACCCGAGCGGCCCGCCCAGCCCGAGCCGGATCAGCGGCAGCAGCCGCCCGAGCGCCCCGCCCGACGGCGCCAGCACGATGCCGGTGCGCAGGAACGCGACCCGGATACGCGGGTCGGCGACGGCGGGCGCCGCGGCGGCCTCCCACGCGCGGACGACCTCGGCCAGGTAGGACGTGCCGTAGGGCTCCTCCTCGGTCACCCGGGTGTCGCCGCGGTAGCCGTAGGCGCCGGTCGCGGATCCCTGCAGCAGCACGCGCGGCGGCTCCGCCATCCCGGCGACGGTCCGGGCGAGCAGCCCCGTGGTGCTCGTGCGGGACTCGAGCACGACCCGCTTGCGGTCCGGGGTGAGCCGCTTGTCGCCGACGCCCGCGCCCGCCAGGTTCACGACGGCGTCCGCCCCGGCGAGGGCTGCGGGGTCGAGCACGCCGGCCCGCGGGTCCCAGGAGCGCTCGTCGGGGGTCCGCGGGGCGCGGCGGACGAGCCGGCGCACCTCGTGGCCCTCCGCGCGCAGGCGCTCGACCAGCGCCGTCCCGATGAGCCCGCTCGACCCCGCCACCACCACGATCATGCGGCCGACCCTACGTGCGCCGCCCCGGCCCGGCGCGCCGGAGCGCCGCGCGTGGCGCCCTACGCTGGGGCGCCATGGACGCCGAGCACCCGGGCGCCGGGGCGCCACCGCCCCTCGCCGTCGTCGCCGCCGAGGCGGGGGTCTCCGTCCCCACCGTGTCGAAGGTGCTGAACTCGCGCCCCGACGTCGCCGGCGCCACCCGGGAGCGCGTCGCCGCCGTGCTGGCCCGGCACGGCTACGCGGTCCGGCCGTCGGGCAGCCGCCGGACGGGGTTCGTCGACCTCCGGGTGGTCGACCTGGACAGCCCGTGGGCGGAGGCCGTGGTGCGCGGGGCGGCCCGGGCCGCGGCGCGGCTGGGCGCGGACCTGGTGGTGACGGTCGACTCGGACCCGGGCTCCGGGTCGGGCGGCGCGTGGGTCCGGCACGCCCTGCGGCGCGGGACCGACGGGCTGGTGAGCGTCGTCGGCGTCCCCGACGAGGCGGCGCGCGCCGACCTCGCGCGGGCGGGCGTGCCGCTCGTGGTCGTCGACCCGCGCACCCGGCCGGACGCGGAGCTGCTCGCCGTCGCCGCGACCAACTTCCGCGGCGGCCTGGACGCGACGGCGCACCTGGTCGGGCTCGGCCACCGGCGGATCGCGACGATCACCGGACCGCAGGACCAGGACAACGCCGTCGCCCGGCTCGCGGGGTACCGGACCGCGCTGATCCAGGGCGGCCTGGTGGTCGAGGAGGAGCTGGTCCGGGGCGGGGCGTACGGCGTGGACGCGGGGTTCCGGGCCGCCGAGGTGCTGCTCCGCGCGGAGGAACCGCCGACCGCCGTGTTCGCCGCGTCCGACGACACCGCGATCGGCGTGCTGCGCGCAGCCCGGGAGCACGGCGTCCGGGTGCCGGAGGACCTGTCGGTGGTCGGGTTCGACGACCAGCCGGTCGCCGCCTGGCTGGACCCGGCGCTCACGACCGTGCGGCAGCCGCTCGACGAGATGGGCGACGCCGCCGTCGCGCTCGCGCACCGGGCCCGGGAGGGCGGCGGGCGCGGCCACGCGCACCTGGAGCTGGCGACGCGGCTGGTCGTGCGGGCGTCGACGGCCGCGCCGGGGCGGGGCTGAGCGCCCCGCGCGCCCCGCACCCCGCGCGCCGGCGCCGAGTCTCCGAACTCGGACTGCGTCCCGCGGGGTCGCGGGAGTCCAGGTTCGGAGACTCGGCGTCGGTGGACGCGCGTGCGCGGCGTGGCGGGGGCGCGAGCGTCCCCGCGCCCGTGCGGGTCAGGCGGTCAGGCGCCGCCGGAGGAGCAGGCCCGCGCCGCCCGCCAGGGCGCCGAGCGTCGCCAGGACGCCCAGCGCCGCGTGCGCGCCGGTCACCGCGAGCGCGGGCTCCGCGGCCCCGCCGGCCGTGGGCTCGTCGCCGGCCGGGGCCGCGCCGGTGCCCGCCGGGTCCCCGGCCCCGGGCTCGACCACGCCGGCGTCGCCCGGCCCGGCACCCGCGCCGGCCGGGACGGTCAGGGTCACCGCCGCACCGGGCACGGTGATGCCGGCGTCGTTCGTCGTCGACAGCCCGAGCGCGTGCGTGCCGGCACCCGGAGGCGTCGCGACGTCGCACGCCCACGCCCCGTCCGCGTCGACGTCGGCGGTGCACCAGGTGCTGCCGTCCGGGCCGGTGACCGTGAGGTGGGCGCCGGGCTCGCCGGTGCCCACCAGCCGGGTCACGACGTCGACCGTCGACCCCGGCGCCGGCTCCGTGAGCAGGGGCGGCACCGGCTCGGCGGCGGACGAGAACACCTCGGCCGCGAGCACCGGCTTCAGGTTCTGCTCCATGTCGGGCCCGACGACGTAGTCGCGCAGCAGGCCGTCTCGCAGGTAGTTGCCGATCGCGGCGACGATCATCGACTGGTCGAGCGACAGGTAGCGCTCCGCGACGGTCCCGGACCGCACCGCGACGGCGTCGTAGAACCCGCCCGGCCCGTAGGCGTCGAAGTCGGCGGCGATGTTCCTCAGGTTGTCGATCACGCCGCGCGGGTCGTACTCCAGGCCGAGGAAGGCGGCGTGCGGGGTGACGACGCCGTCGCCGAACTCCGGCTCGGGGTTGGTCGCCTCGCGGCAGCCCGCGAAGCCGAGGTCGACGTCGGTCGTGCCGTCCGACAGGTAGCCGTCCGACCGCATGCCCAGCACGTCGACGCCGTACTCCGCGTAGCCGCCGTGCGGGTCGCTGGCGGGGGAGAAGCCCCAGTAGCCGTAGCCGGCCTCGTTCAGCCCGTGCCGCTTCTGCGCCTCGACGACCAGCGGGTGGTTGACGCCCCAGGACCGCGGCGCCCACTCGGACTCGGGCACCAGCATGTCGGGCATCAGCGCCTCGAACATGGAGCCGCCCCACCCCGGCACGAGCGCCAGCTCGTCGTAGTGGTACACGCCCTCGTAGACGGGGACGCCGTCGTAGGTGCGGGTCACGCCGCTGGGGCGCTGCTCCTGCCAGGACCAGTCGCAGGTCGACGGGAACGTGCGGTAGGTGCCCCAGTACGCCTCGGGCGGGATCTCGCCGTCGGCGATGCCCAGGTACAGCGCGATCCGGGTCTCGGAGACGGTCGTGTCGTAGTGGTGGCAGGTGTAGTAGACGGTCTCGCCGCCGGTGTAGTTCCCGGGCACCGAGCAGCCCGAGGGCTCGGAGTCCCAGAACCCGCCCCGGATGAGCCCGACCCCGAGGTCCGCGCGTCCCTCCGGGTTGTAGTACACGCCGAAGTGCATCGAGTCGTAGAGCGCGGTGGCCTCGTCCGCGAGCCGCGGCTCGGCGGACGCGACCACGCGCAGCGCGGCGGCGAGCCAGCCGTTGTCGACCCACGACAGGAAGTGCTCGACCGGGTCGCCGCTGTCCGGCCAGGTGTCCACGCGGTCGCCGGTGGCGGGGTCGTACCAGTTGTAGAACATGCCGGACTCGTCGTGCCGGTCCAGGCGCTCGAGGGTGCCCAGCGTGGTCGCCAGCCGGTCGCGGGCGTCGCGGTGGCTGAGCAGCCCGAGGTCCCGGGCGACGACGGTCGACCACAGGTAGCCGCCGATGTTGGTCGGCGAGGTGTAGGCGCTGGCCGTGCCGGGCTCCAGGGCACCGGGCATGTTGTCGGCGACCAGGCCCGTCCCCGGGTGGGTCATCGCGTCGAGGGAGCGGTAGGTGTCGGCCAGCCAGGTCCGGAGCTGCCGGTTGTCCCGGCCGTGGCCCTGGCCGCCCCCGTGCCCGCCGCCCTGGGCCTCGTCGCCGCCGGTCGGTGCGGGGGTGGCCGCGGCGGCCGCGGGGGCCAGCGCGGCCGCCGAGCCCGCCAGCAGGGCGGCGAGCCCGGCGGCGAGGGCCCGCCGTCGGCGGGGTCGGCGCCCGGGCGGGGGCTCGGGGGAGTCGGGCCGGCGCCGTCCGGTGGCGCGGGGTGCTGCTCGCATCGGGTCACGTCCTCGTGGTCCGGGGCGCCGAAATTTCGACACCCGTTGTCGAAAGAGCGCCAGCACGGTAGTCGGCCTCCGCGGACCGGTCAACGGCAGCGCGCCCCGGGCCCGGACGCACGACGCCCCGGCGACCGCGCGGGTCGCCGGGGCGTCGGGTGCTGCGTCAGGCGGTGCTCAGAGCCCGACCTCGGCCTCGAACGCGCCCTCCTCGATCCGCTGCTTCACGGTCATGAGGTACCGCGAGGCGTCCGCGCCGTCCACCAGGCGGTGGTCGTACGACAGGGCCAGGTAGCACATGGACCGGATCGCGATGACCTCGGCGCCGTCGGCGTCCTTGATCACGACCGGGCGCTTGACGATCGCGCCGGTGCCCAGGATGGCGGAGGTGCCGCCCGGGACGATCGGGGTGTCGAACAGCGCGCCGCCCGAGCCCGTGTTGGTCACCGTGAAGGTCGCGCCGGACAGCTCGTCCGGGGTGACCTTGTTGGCGCGGGTGCGGCCGGCCAGGTCGGCGATCTTCCGGCCGATGCCGGCCAGGTTGAGGTCGCCGGCGTCGCGGATGACCGGGACGACGAGGCCGCGCTCGGTGTCGACCGCGATGCCGATGTTCTCCGTGCCGTGGTAGGTGATCTCCTTGCCCTCGAGCACGCCGTTGATCTTCGGGTGCACCTTGAGCGCCTCGACCGCGGCCTGCACGAAGAACGGCAGGAACGTGAGGTTGACGCCCTCGCGGGCCTTGAAGGAGTCCTTCGCCTGGGCGCGGAGGCGGGCGACGCGGGTGACGTCGACCTCGACCACGGAGGTCAGCTGCGCCTGGCTGTGCAGGGCGTCGACCATGCGCTCGGCGATGACCTGGCGCAGGCGGCTGGCCTTCTCGGTCGTGCCGCGCAGCGGGGACGGCTCGGTCGACCGCGCGGAGGCCGGGGCCGACGGCGCGGACGGGGCGGCGGCGGGGGGCTGCTGGGCGGCGGCGGCCCTGGCGGCCTCCTCCGCCTTCGCGGCGGCCTCGAGGACGTCCTCCTTGCGGATGCGGCCGCCGACGCCGGTGCCGGTCAGGGTCGACGTGTCGACGCCCTTCTCGGCGGCCAGCTTGCGGACCAGCGGCGTGAGGTAGGAGCCCTGCGCCTGGGCCGGAGCGGCCTGCTGCTGGGCCGGGGCAGCGGGAGCGGCCGGCGCGGTCGGGGCCGACTGCGCCGGGGCGGGCACCGGGGCCGGGGTCGGCGCGGGGGCCTGCTCCGGAGCGGCGGCCTGCGGGGCGGCCTCGGTCGCGGCGGGGGCGGCGGCCTGGGCCGCGCCGTCCTGCGACCGACCCGACGCCGCGGGCGCCGAGCCGGAACCGATCACGGCGAGCGGGGCGCCGACCTCGGCGGTCTCGTCCTCGCCGACCAGGATCTGCTGCAGCGTGCCGGCGAACGGCGACGGGACCTCGGTGTCGACCTTGTCGGTCGAGATCTCGAGAAGGGGCTCGTCGACCTCGACCGAGTCGCCGACCTGCTTCAGCCAGCGGGTGACGGTGCCCTCGGTGACGGACTCGCCGAGCGCCGGCAGGGTGACCTGCTGGCCGTCGCCGGAGCCCTGGGCCTCGGCGGCCGGCGCGGGGGCGGGCTGCTCGGTCGCGGGGGAGGCGGACTCGGCCTCGGGGGCCGGGTCGCCGTAGCCCTCGCTCTGCGTGGTGGCGCCGGTCTGCTGCGCCGGGGCCTCCTGCTGCGCGGGGGCCTCCTGCTGCGCGGGGGCGGACTCGGCCGGGGCGGCGTCGCCACCCTGACCCGAGCCGTCGCCGATCACGGCCAGGACGGCGCCGACCTCGGCGGTCTCGTCCTCGGCCACCAGGATCTGCTCGAGCACGCCCGCGAACGGCGAGGGGACCTCGGTGTCGACCTTGTCGGTCGAGATCTCGAGCAGGGGCTCGTCGACCTCGACGCGGTCGCCCACGTTCTTGAGCCAGCGGGTGACGGTGCCCTCGGTGACGGACTCGCCGAGAGCGGGAAGCTGCACGTTGTCGGACATGACCGCTCGTGTCTCCTTCGAAGTTCGTGTGGTCAGTTGTGGGCGTGCAGCGGCTTGCCGGCGAGCGCCAGGTGCGCCTCGCCGAGAGCCTCGTTCTGCGTCGGGTGGGCGTGCACGAGCGCCGCGACGTCCTCGGGGTACGCCTCCCAGTTCACGATGAGCTGGCCCTCGCCGATGAGCTCGCCGACGCGCGCGCCGATCATGTGCACACCGATCACGGGGCCGTCCTTCTGGCGCACGAGCTTGATGAAGCCCTGCGTCGCGAGGATCTGGCTCTTGCCGTTGCCGCCGAGGTTGTACTCCAGGGTCTCGATCGCGTCGGCCCCGTGCACCTCCTTGGCCTTCGCCTCGGTCAGGCCGACGGACGCGACCTCCGGGTCGGAGTAGGTGACGCGCGGGATGCCCGACTCGACGATCGGCTGCGGGTTGAGGCCCGCGATCTCCTCGGCCACGAAGATGCCCTGGGCGAAGCCGCGGTGCGCGAGCTGCAGGCCCGGGACGATGTCGCCGACCGCGTAGATGTTGCCGACGCCGGTGTGCAGGCGCTCGTTCGTGATGACGAAGCCGCGGTCGAGCGTGATGCCCTGCTGCTCGTAGCCCAGGTCGGCGGTGCGCGGACCGCGGCCGACGGCGACCAGCAGGAGGTCGGCGTCGAACGTCTTGCCGTCCTCCAGCGAGACGTGCACGCCGCTGTCGTCCTGGGTCACGCCGGAGAACCGGACGCCCAGGTTGAAGTTGATGCCGCGCTTGCGGAACTGGCGCTCGAACGCCTTGGACAGCGCCTCGTCCTCGTTCGGGACCAGGTGGGGGAGCGCCTCGATGATCGTGACGTCCACGCCGAACGACTTCCACACGCTCGCGAACTCGGAGCCGATGACGCCGCCGCCGAGGATGATCGCGGACTTCGGCACGTAGTCGAGCTTGAGCGCCTGGTCCGAGGTGATGACGCGGCCGGCGATCTCCAGGCCGGGCAGCGACCGGGCGTACGAGCCGGTGCCGAGGATGACGTTCCGGCCGGTGACCCGCTCGCCGTTGACCTCGACCGTGTCCTGCGCGACGAGCGTGCCGTAGCCCTCGAAGACCGTGATCTGGCGGGACTTGATCAGGCCCTGCAGGCCCTTGTAGAGCCGGCCGATGACCGAGTCCTTGTAGGCGTTCACGCCGTTCATGTCGATGCCCGTGAGCTGCGTCTGCACGCCGAAGTGCGCGCCGTCGCGGGCGTTGTCGGCGAGCTCCGCCGCGTGCAGCAGGGCCTTGGTGGGGATGCAGCCGTTGTGCAGGCAGGTGCCGCCGACCTTGTCGCCCTCGATCAGGGCGACGCTGAGGCCGAGCTGGGCACCGCGGAGCGCAGCCGCGTAGCCGCCACTCCCTCCGCCCAGGACGACGATGTCGAAAGCGGATCCGGTCGTGTCGGACACGTGAAGACTCCTCCGGCGCAGACATAGGGGAACGCGGTTGTTCCCGAGCCATCTTGTCATCCCCGCGTAGGCCGGACGACCCAGATGACCGGGGGCCGCGTGTGATTCTGGGAACAGTCATCCCATGTCTCGCCGTTCCGCGGCCGCCCGCGGGCGGTCGGCGGCACGGCGCGCGCCTGCGCGGCACCCGGGTGATTCCCAGCCGGGGTCCAGCATGCGCCGTTACGCTCCCGGCATGGGTCTGTTCTCCCGCCGCCGCCGTCCGGCCCCCGCCGCGCCGGACGCGCCGCCGACCGGACGCGCCGCCCGCGAGGAGACCGTGGGGCACCTCCGTGAGTTCGTGCGCACCCGCGTGGGCGTCGAGGCGTACCTCGAGCCCCAGACGAACGTCACCCAGACGACGCTCATGCTCATCGCGACCGACGGCGAGTGGACGCGCCGCCGCGTGCCGGACGGCCGCGCGGGGTGGGACATCGCGAAGGAGCTCGGGGTGCCGTTCTACGACGTGCAGCGCACCGGCTACCCGCAGCGGATGCGGGACTGGAACTCGCGGCAGCGGATCGAGCGGGAGCGGGCGGCCCGGGAGCGCGCCGCCCGCCGCGCGGCCGACACGCGCTGACCCGCCTGCGGACCGTCCCGCCGACGGAGGACCGTCCCGCCGAGGCAGGAGCGTCCAGCCGAGGTGCGCTCCGCCGAGATAGGACCGCTCCGCCGATATAGGACCGTCCAGCGTCCTACCTCGGCGCGGGGGTCCTATCTCGGCGAGGGGCGAGGCCCGCCCGCCGACGTCGGCGGGCGGGCCTCGCCCCTCGCC